>JAPKZP010000354.1 GCA_026393735.1 Acidobacteriota bacterium | reverse complement strand
TTCCCGCGTATGCACATCTCTTCCGAGCTTCATTCCGCCGCCCTCATCGCCGTCCGGGACTGCATGGGCGTCATGCCCGGTGAACGGGTCCTGGTTGTCACCGACGCGAAACTGCGCACGATCGGCTACGCGGCTTTCGAGGCTGCCCGGGCGCTCGGCAACGACGCCCTGCTGGTCGAGATGGTGCCGGGGACCACCAACGGCGAGGAACCGCCGCCCGAAGTCGCCGCGCTGATGGCGCAGTTCGACGTCGTCCTCTGCCCGACGTCAAAGTCCTTGACCCACACCGATTCGCGCCGCAACGCCAGCGCGAAGGGCGCGCGCGTGGCCACGATGCCCGGCGTCACCGAAGAGGTGATGGTCCGGTGCATGAACGCCGACTACCCCGCGATCGCGGCCCGCACCTTCCGCATCTGCGACCTCATGCGCAGGACGAAGGTCATCCGCGTCACGGCGCCGGCCGGCACGGACATCACCCTCCCGATCGAAGGCCGGGAGGCGCACGCCAGTTCGGGGCTGTTCCGGGAGAAGGGGCTCTTCGGCAACCTGCCCACCGGAGAATCCTACCTGGCGCCTCTGGAAGGCCTGTCCAACGGCATCGTCGTCGTGGATGGGTCGATGGCCAGCGTCGGCATGGTCGACGAGCCGATCCGCATTGTCGTCAAGGACGGCTATGCCACCGACATCACGGGCGGGGCGTCTGCCCGGCGGTTGATCGAGTTGCTCGAGCCGCACGGCAAGGACGGCCGGACCGTTGCGGAATTCGGCATCGGCACGAACGACAAGGCGATCCTGACGGGCGTGATCCTCGAGGACGAGAAGGTGATGGGCACGATTCACATCGCCTTCGGCGACAACAAGTCCATGGGAGGCACGGTCCGCGTGGCCAGCCACCTGGACGGCCTCGTGAAGCAGCCCACCGTCTGGTTCGACGACCGAATTGTGATGGACAACGGCCGGCTGCTCGTCTGATTGAGCAGGACGGAACCTGCGGGCCCGGCCGTGCGTTCTACCTTGTGGGCGAGCGCGCGATAACCGCGGCCCGCCCGCACCCTGTGGACGCTGCCGAACTGTCGTCTCTCATCGAGGCCTGTCGGGCCGGCGACGCGCTGGCATGGGAGACGTTCGTCCGCCAATACCAGGGACGGCTCTTCGCCCTGGCCTATTCGTACGTCGGCAACCGGGAAGATGCCCGCGACCTGGCGCAGGAGATCTTCGTCAAGCTCTACGAAGTCCGCGTCCAGTGGGTGGCGGGCGACGAGTTCCTGCCGTGGGTCTTTCGCGTGGCCCGCAACAGGTCGATCGATTTCCTGCGGCGCCGGAAGGTGCGCACGCCGGCTCTGGCGGTCGACGAGCATGACCTTGCGGACCTGGCCGATCAATCGCCGTCCGCGGAAGCACAGTCCATCACAGCCGACCGCCGCAGCCTGCTGCGCGCCGCGCTCCGCAGTCTGTCGGCGATCAACCGGGAAATCGTGGTCTTGCGGGACGTCCACGGGCTGTCGATCCAGCACGTCGCCTCGATGCTGGGTATTCCGGCCGGCACCGTGAAGTCGCGCGCGAGCCGAGCCCGCGTGGAACTGGCGGAACGGGTGCTGGCCCTGACACGCGATCGAGGTGAGGCATGAGCGCGAATGCCTGCGACCTCTGTCGCGCCCGCATCCTGGCCGACGAGCCGGTTGCTGCGCATCTCGAGGACTGCGCCGACTGCCGCGCGTGGCACGAGGCCTATCGCGCGGGCGTCGAGGTCTGGCGTGGGGAAGAAATAGACGCCTTTGCCGACGGCGTGCTCGTCCGGACGTCCATGCTGGACGCCCTCATCGCCGAGTTGCCGTCGCTGGTCGAGATGGATCCGGGCCCGGGGTTCACGGAACGGGTTCTCCTGCACACGTCGAAGAAGCCCGCCACGGCGATCTGGCGCGATCGCTGGCTTGCGCTCGTGCGGCGTCCCCGGTTTGCGTGGGAAGCGGCCTACGTGGCGACGCTGTGCTGGGTGCTCATCTTCGGCAATCCAGTCGCCGCGCTGGAATGGGGGACCTCGAGGGTGAGCGCGATCGCGCGGGAGCGCGTGACCGGCACCGTCAGCCGGATTCAGGCGGATCTCGACACCTGGCAGGTGAGGCTTGTGCTGGATTCGTCCGCAGAGGCAGGCGGTGATGCGCCGCCAGCCACGCGCGTTGCGGGTGCGCTCGAGCGCGCGTGGCGCGCGGGCTCCGCGTGGATTGGGCGCATCTTCACACCCATCGTCGAAGCGCTGACGGAGGCCTTCAAGCAGATGGCGGAGTGGTTCAGCGGAGCCGCGCCGCAGGCGCGGCCGCCATCAGACACCGAACCCGCGGGGACGCCCGTGCGTTCTCCTCAATGAGGATTCGGAGGATCATTCCATGACGACTGATGAGCAGACAGTGGGGCAGACGCCCAGCGTTCCCGTGACTTCATTTGCGCACGCCGAGCGGCGCGATCGCTTCGTCGACGATCCGCGGAGAAAGTCCGTCATGCTGGCGGTGCTGCTGGCGGTGATGCCCGGTCTCGGTCATGTCTACGTGGGCTACTATCGTGATGCGTTCCGCAACATCGCCGTCGTGTGCGGCATCGCGATGGGCCTGTCGACCGGCATGTTCCACCATCGCCTCGCGCCGCCGGTCGTGCTGTTCCTGGTCTTCTTCCTGCTCTTCAACCTGGTCGATGCCGGACCTCGCGCGAGTCTCTACAACCAGGCGCTCGCAGGCCTGCGGCCGATGGACCTGCCGGACGACCTGGCGCGCACGCCTGCCCGCGGCTCGCTCGTCGGTGGGGTGCTGCTCATCGTTGCCGGACTGGTGTTCCTTGCAAACACGATGTTCGGGGTGCCCCTCGACTGGCTGCAGCAGTGGTGGCCGCTCGGATTCGTCGCCGGCGGCGCGTGGCTCGTCTACGAAGACTGGCGCGCGAAGCAGGGCGACAAGGCGCGGCCGGACGTGACCCGCGCCGAAGATTCGACTGTCGTGTAGTCGTCGCAGGGGCGGCCCTCCCTGGCCGCCCGGGCAAGGACAGGTTCTTGCGCCGCCGACGCCGGCCGAGAGGCCGCTTCGCGAAGGCGGGGATCCCGAATATGATCCCCCCATGTTCCTTGCACTGATGATCGCTGTCCTGTCCGTCCAGACTCCCGCGCCGCCTGCGCCAGAGGCAATCGAACTCGCCCCTGGCTCGCGCTACGACGCCCGCATTCCGACGCTCCAGCAGGTGGTGGGGCATGACTACGGCGACGCGATTTCGAGCCCGACCGAGATCGTCGCCTACCTGAAGGCGCTGGCGGCCGCGGCGCCCGACCGCGCGCGGCTCGTGGAGTACGGGCGGACATGGGAAGGCCGGCCGCTCGTCATGCTGATCGTCGGCAGCCCCGAACGGCTGAGCCGCCTCGATGCGATCAAGGCCGGGTTCCGGCAGTTGGCTGATCCGCGGAGCCTCGCGCCCGCAGATGCCGAACGCCTGGTGCGCGAACTGCCTGTCATCGTCTGGCTGATTCATGCCGTCCACGGAAACGAGCTGTCGTCGTCGGAAGCCGCGATGGCAGAGGCGTACCACCTGCTGGCCGCGCAGGGTGACGCGCGTGTCGCGACGGTGCTCAGAGACGCGGTGGTCCTCATCGATCCCCTGCAGAACCCGGACGGGCGGGCGCGGTTCATCGCGGGCAACGAACAGGGCCGGGCGCTCGAACCGGACAGCGAGCCCGCGTCCGTCGAGCACGACGAGCCGTGGCCTGGGGGGCGGTCAAACCACTATCTCTTCGACATGAACCGTGACTGGCTCGGGCAGTCGCAAGTCGAGACCCAGGCCCGCGCACGCGTCGAACTCGAATGGCATCCGCAGGTGGTCGTCGATCTGCACGAGATGGGCGGCAATTCGACCTACTACTTCGCGCCACCGGCCGAGCCGGCAAACCCGTACGTCACGGCGCGGCAGCGCGACTGGCTGCGGACGTTCGGCAAGGAGAACGCGCGGCGCTTCGATGCGCGCGGCTTTGCGTTCTTCGCGCGGGAGGTGTTCGACGCGTTCTATCCCGGGTACGGGGACTCCTGGCCGATGTTCCAGGGGGCCATCGCGATGACGTTCGAACAGGCATCAGCCCGCGGCCTGGTCTATCGCCGCGACGATGACACGCTGCTGACCTATCGCGAAGGGGTGGTGCATCACTTCACCGCGGCGCTTGCGACCGTCGAGACGGCGGCGTCGAGTCGCGAAACCATGCTGCGCGACTATCTCGATTACCGCCGGACGGCCGTCACCGATGGGGAGAAGGCGGCCGTGCGGGAGTACCTGGTCGCGCCGGGCGCCGATCCGACGCGCGCGCAGGCCTTCGGGCGCAAGCTCGTCGAGCATGGCATCGAGGTCCGGCGCCTCGAAGAACCGATCAAGGTCGGCACGCGCACGATGCCGGCGGGAACCCTGGCCATTGCGGCCGCGCAGCCGTCATTCCGGCTGCTCCGCAACCTGATGGAACCCGACATCAAGATGGACGAGACGTTCCTCAAGGAGCAGGAGCGCCGTCGCCAGAAGCGTCTCGGCGATCAGATCTATGACGTGACAGCGTGGAGCCTCCCGCTGCTGTTCGATGTCGACGTCGTGACGAGCGCCGTGCCCGTGACGGCGCGAGCGGCCGCCCTGCTGGCCGACGGGCCGCACGGGTCGCAGGCGCTGCCGCCGGCGAAGGCCGCATACCTGCTGCCATGGGGTTCCGAGACGGCGGCAGCGGTGATCGAAGCCGTGCAGTCCGGTGTCCGCATCAATACCGGCGGGGAACCCTTCACGATTGCCGGCCGCAGGTACGACGTCGGCACGGCGATCGTGCGCGTCGCGGAGAACCCGCCCGACGCGCTCATCCGGCTGGGAGGCATCGTGTCCCGCCACGGCGTTGAAGTCGTGCCGCTCGACAGCACGTGGGTCGACGATGGGATGTCGCTCGGCAGCAACCAGGTGACCGTCGTCAGGAAGCCGAAGGTGGTCCTCCTGTGGGACAGCCCGGCACAGAGCGACTCGGCCGGCTGGGCGCGGTTCGTGCTCGAGCGGCGCTTTGGCCAGCCGGTGACCGCCGTGCGCGCGGAGTCACTGCGCCGCCTCGACCTTCGGCGCTACAACGTGCTGGTGCTGCCGTCGGGCACGTACGGCGCCGCCTTTCCCGAAGAGGAACTGCGGCGGCTTCGGGACTGGATTTCCGGCGGCGGCGTGCTCGTCACCCTGGCCGATGCGTCCCGCTGGGCAGCCGGGGACAAGGTCGGCCTGCTGGGCACGACCACGCTGATGCGCGACGGCCAACCCGCCGGTGCCGACAAGGACAAGGACAAGGACAAGGACAAGGATGCGAAGAAGCCGGCGCCGGACACGGCCAAGCCCTTCGACTACGAGAAGGCCATCCAGCCCGAGTCGGAACTCCCGGAGTCGGTGCCGGGTGCGGTGATGCGGGTGACGATCGATCGCGAGCACTGGCTGGCCGCGGGGTTCGACGACGAGATCCAGGCCGTCGTCGAGGGGCCGCGCGTCTTCAGCCCCATCAAGCTCGACAAGGGACGCAATGTCGGCGTGTACGCGAAAAAGGACCGCATCGTTGCGGCCGGCTTCGCCTGGCCACCGTCGATCGACCTGCTCTCCCAGAAGGCCTTCCTCGTCGACCAGCCGATCGGGCGCGGCCACGTGATTGCGTTCGCCGAGGATCCGAACTTCCGGGCCGTGGCCGAGGCCACGGAACTGCTGTTCATCAACGCCGTCCTGCTCGGCCCGTCTCGCTGAAGACGACTGGTCCACGGTCCGGCTTGGCTGGGACGGCGGCGTCCCGGTAACAGATCTGTGCGCAGGATGTCGCAACTGTCAGCACGCGTGTGCGCGCCAGGCATGCTGATGCCCCTAACATATTGACAAAGAAGGACTAAGCGTGACCGACGACGCGCCGTGAATGCGTCCACGATCTTGCAGCGCATACGGTGAGCGCCATGTCCACCTGCGATCTGCGTCCGCCGCTGCACGTGCGTTGCCGATCGGGAAGACCGTCGTGTCTTCGCGGCACCCCAGGATTCTCGGCGGTCGACATCCTCGCCGCGATCGCGGTCATGTTCGGCAGCGCCCGCGCGGTGGACTTCGGCGGCCTCACGACCGTCTGGTTCCTGTCTGATGGATCGCTCGTGGACGCCGCCAATCTTCCACTCAGCGGCACGGTGTTCGTCGGCATCGCGACGCGGCCGCTGTCCGCCCGGGCGGTCACGGTGCTCGGGCCCACGGGCCGGGTGCAGGGGTACAAATGGGACAGCCGCACCTGGCGGTAGAGCATCATGGCGCTCAGGATGGATGACGCGATTCGGAACGCGACGCGGCGCAAGCGGCGCCGGCGGGCCAGCGCGGCGGGTTTCACGCTGATCGAGGCCATGGTGGCGCTGTCCGTCCTGATGGTGGGACTCCTCGGGATGGCGGGCGTGATGGCTGCCGGGTTGAAGCGCATGGGCTCGGCGCCCACGGATGTGATCGCCCGACAGAAAGCCGCGGAGGCCATCGAGAGCGTGTACACCGCGCGCGACACCCGCACGCGAACCTGGGCGCAAATCCACAACGTGCAGGGCGGCTCGGGCTCCGACGCCGGGGTGTTTCTCGACGGGCTCCAGCCGCTCAAGGATCCGGGAGCGGACGGCCTGATGAACACGGCCGATGACGGCGCCGTTGAAACGCTCGTGCAGCCTGGTCCCGACGGCCGCCTCGGCACGACGGACGACATCACGACGCCGCTCTCGAACTACGCGATTGAGATTCGCATCCGCGATCTGTCGGCCACCCTTCGATCGCTGCAGATCACGGTCCGCCTGCAATCGGGCATCGGCACGCGCGATTACGTCGTCAACACACTGATTTCGTCGTATTCGTGAGCGGCCTCATGGAGATTCACTCGCGCATCGACTGGCGTCACGAAGGCGGCATCAGCCTCATCGAGGTCATGGTGACGGTCATCGTGATGCTGGTCGTGCTGGCCGGGTCGTTTCGTGCGCTCGAAGACGCACGCCGGGCGACCGAAGTGACGGCGCTCGTGGCCGACGGCAACCAGAACCTCCGCGTCGCGGTGGTACAGATCACCCGCGACGTGATGCAGACGGGACGGGAACTCCCGAACGCGGGCATTCCCGTGCCGACCGGCGCCGGGGCGACCGCCG
>JAPKZP010000187.1 GCA_026393735.1 Acidobacteriota bacterium | reverse complement strand
GCTGCCGTAGAAGAGAGCAAAGACCCAGGTTGCGATGCCAGGGGCCTCGGCGCCCGAAGGGGCGGACGCGGCTGGCGCTGCTAACGTAGAGACCAGCGCCCAGACGGTCGCAGGCCCGATCATGCCGACGATGGCGGTGGCGGTCCACCCTGCGAGCAGCAACAGCCGGCGCGGCAACCAGCGCCACGTAGGGACCAGGAGCAGAGACAGAATGGCCGCCGCCACCCACGGGATGGCAAGCACCAACGGGGCGTAGCCATGGCCCCCCGCGTCCGGCCGACTGAGCCCGGGCGTCCCTCCCAGCGCCCACACCGCTCTGAGAACCGGGTACGGCAGTGCCAGCGCGAATGCGGCGTAGCCGTACCAGGTCGCTGGACGGGTGGATGAAGGGGCGGCCGGGCGCGCGAGGGCGAGATGCGCAAGCACGACGGCGGCGGCTAGCGCCAAGGTCCGAACCGCAAACCTCGGCCAGTCGACGGTAGCGATGACGATGGCGCCGCTGGCCGTTCGGCGACCCATGGTGCCTGTCATCGTCAGCAAGTCGAACGGCAGCCCTTTCGCGGCCCATACCACCAGCAGGAGAGCAATCCAACGTGAAACCCGCTGTATGCGAAGCCACTGCGGCCACCCGTTCAGCGGCACGATCCCCGCCGCGGCGAACGCGGCCGCGGCGAGCGGGAGCCAAGCCTGAGCGGGCGCCAGGGCGTCGGCTGCCATGGCAGACAGGCGATGTTCCACGGTCCGGCCCAACGCCACGGCGACGCAGAGAGCCAGTGCAATCCACGGCTCGACGCTGCTGCCCGGTGAAGGGCGACTCTGCGATTCCATGATCGGTCCTTTCTTGCCCCTGGCGTGACGGCGAACGCCGCGTCGCGGCGAACACATGTCCTGGTGCGCTGAACATCATTCGCGACTCAGCGAACATCGCCGTGTTGGCGTCGACGCCAGGGCGATCACCGCCAGGAGCGTGAATCCCGGCGACTTCAGCAGCGTCCGGATGCCGTTGTGCAAGTCCTGCCGCAGGTCTCCCATGGCATCGTCGACTCCCCGGCGCGCGTCAGCGCGCGGTGAGGCGTCGCGACGTTAGCTCTCTTCGGCTCAGGACTAGTTGTCCACGCAGATCGCCTGGTCTCTACGCGATTAGACGGACGGCGCGGGCTCGGTGTTGTTCGCCCGTGGCCGGCCGGGGACGATTCTCGTGGCGGCGACGGGGACGTGGAATTCGTCGCGCTGCTCACGTACCTGGCCGTCGTGGCGTACGCGGTGTCGGGCGCCATCGAGGCGCGCCAAGGCGAGACGGACGCCGGCGGCGCCAGTCCCAGGCGTTGGAGCCGGCGCAGTTGACATCGGGCCAGGCGTTGTGATTTGATTGAACAGTCATTCAATGGAGGGTCGGTGGCAAGGAACCCCATACAAAACAAGAGGATGCGCGACGAGCGCCGGCAGGCGATCCTGTCCTGCGCCGTCAGGCTGTTCGCCACGCGCGGGCTCGCCGCCACCAAGGTGGCCGACATCGCCGCCGCCGTCGGCATGTCCCAGGGGCTCCTCTACCACTACTTCCGTTCGAAGGAGGAGATCTTCGTCGAGATCGTCCGGCAGGCCTTCGAGCGCATGAACACCGCCGCTCGGGACCTGGAGCGCCTGCCGCTGACGCCGCGGCAGAAGGTCGAGCAGGCCGCCACGACGCTGATGCGGACTCTCGAGGAGCACGAGAACTTCTCCTGGATCAGCGTGCTGATCTCCACGGCGAGCATTTCGGACGCCGTGCCGGCGGAGGCCAGGGCCATCATCCGCCGCGAGCGGGACGTTCCCTACCGCGTTGTCGCGCGCCTGGCGCGCGCCGGCCAGCGGGACGGCTCGTTCGACGACGGTCGCCCTGATGATCTGGCCCTCGTCTTCTGGACGACGGTGAAGGGTCTGGCGCTGCACCGGCTGGCTCTCGGGCCCACTTACAAGTCGCCAGACCCGCGCGTCCTGACCCGTATCTTCTTTTCGGAGACACCCACATGACCAGGGACCTCACGCTCGACGTTCGGCCGGAACCCGTCGTCATCAATACCTCCCGCGGGGCGGTCGAGTACGCCTCGTTCGGATCGGGGCCTGCCGTCCTCTGCCTGCACGGCGCAATGGGCGGGTACGACCAAGGCCTGCTGCTCGCCCGCACGATCGGCGGGCCAGGTTACCGCTACATCAGCCCCTCGCGTCCCGGCTACCTGGGCACCCCACTCTCGCGCGGCCGAAGCCCCGAGGAGCAAGCCGATCTCTACGCCAGCCTGCTCGACGCGGCCGGCGTCGAGCGCTGCGGAGTGATGGCGGTGTCGGGCGGCGGCCCGTCGGCCATCCACTTCGCGCTACGGCACCGCGACCGCTGCTGGTGCCTCGTCCTGGTGTCCACGTGCGCAGACCGCCTGGAAGCGGGCCCACCCCTGTCGTTTGTCATTCGGAAGCTGCTCATGCGGGTTCCTGGCATGGCGTCGGCGGCCAGGCACAAGGTGCTGCAGGATCCGGAGTCGGTCGCTCGGCGGTCCGTTACGAATCCAGAATTGTTCGGCCGGCTCTGCCGCGACGCGGACGCTTGGGCGCTGCTCCGGGAACTCCAGGCCAGCACTACTGACCGCATGACCCAACGGTTCCGCGGCACCGACAATGATGTCCACGTGAGCTGGACCCGCAGCTATCCACTGGAGGAGATCGGCGTGCCGACCCTCGTCGTCCACGGTTCGGCGGATCCGCTCGTGCCGTTCGAGAGCCACGCCGTCGTCTTCGCAAAACGGATTCCCGGTGCGAAGCTCCTCGTGCTCGACGGCGGGGAGCACGCCGCCATCTTCACGCACCGCCACCAGGCGAAGGCGGAGGTCACGGCGTTCCTGGCTTCGAACTCACGGTTGCCGCAGTGGACCTTGATGAGGCTCAACGAAACGGAGCACTCGCACTCGCACCAGTGATCGCCTACGATATCGTCGCCGCCCTGCTGAACACGCCGGACTACAGGCGGATGTCGGATCTCTCCAGCATGTCACCGCGCCAGATGGCGCGTGCCAACGTCACGACGCATTGTCTGCTCCGCGGGAGACGAGAGCACCCAGGTTGCCCGTCGCAAGCCTGGGCCCTCGAGAAGGAGGTCACAGATGAAGAGGGTCACGGCGTTCGTCGCCAGCGCTCGCGAGAAGCACACCTACAATGCCGTCCGCCAGTTTCTCGATTCCGTGCAGTCGGTCGGTGACGTCGAATCCGAGATCGTTGTGCTGAGCGACTACGACGTGCAGACGTGCAGAGGCTGCAAGACCTGCTTCGACAGGGGCGAGGAATACTGTCCGTTCAAGGACGACCGAAACGCCCTCATCGACAAGATGATGTCGTCGGACGGAGTCGTCTTCGCATCGCCGACCTACTCGTTCCAGGTCTCCGCGATCATGAAGATCTTCCTGGACCGGCTCGGCTTTGCGTTTCATCGCCCACGTTTCTTTGGCAAGACCTTCACGAGCATCGTGGTTCAGGCCTTCTACGGCGGGCCGAAGGCGGTCGAGTATCTTGACTTCGTGGGCGACGCACTTGGTTTCAACGTCGTTAAGGGAAGTTGCGTTAATTCGCTTGAGCCGATGACGCACAGGCAACACCGAACGAACGACCGCGTTCTGAGGGCACACAGCACGAGGTTTCACGACCGGCTGTCGCGTCCCTCGCTTCCCGCGCCGACGTTCCTGCACCTCATGATGTTCAGGATGGGTCGAACGAAAGTCCGGCTGCTGCTGGACGAGAGCTGGCGCGACTACACGTACTACCGGGATAAGGGGTGGTTCGAAGCCGACTACTTCTATCCTGTTCGTTTGAGTCCGTTCAAGAAGGCCGCTGGCCACCTGTTCGACTACAGCGCGGCGAGAAGCGCAAAGAACTAGCGGCTCTTCGGTGCCTTCCAGTTGAGGACGGCTCCTGCCAGGTACGCGAGACCGGCCGAGAGTAAGACCAGGTGGGACGCCACGGCAGGCAGGCGCGCCTCTGTTCCGTCCATCACGCGTGGCACGACCTCCGACGAACTGGCTTCGAGCCGGGTTCAGGCATTCCCCAAGACGGCGGACCAGGACAGCAGCAATCGCGGCCCTGGACTGACGACGAATCCGGCATCCTCAGCCAGGGAAGTTGTTGCCTCGAACTCCTTGCG
>JAPKZP010000637.1 GCA_026393735.1 Acidobacteriota bacterium | reverse complement strand
GCGCCGAGGTCACCAGCGCGGCCGTCCAGGTCCCGGGAGAAGGCACGGTAGACGAGATCGCGGTGACCGTCATCTTCACCGCGGTCGAGGGCAGCCGCACCACGGTTGGCGACGTGACGCTCGCCGGCGTCGCGGCGATTCCCGAGGCGGAGCTGCGCAGCGTGCTGGAAACGCGGGCGGGCGGACCCGTCTACGGCCCCACCGTGGATGCCGATTGCGAGCGGATCCGCAACGAGTACCTCAACCGCGGATACCGCCTGGTCAACGTCAGCGCGGCGGTGTCGTACACGGCGGACCGCGCCCGCGGAACCGTGACGTTCACCGTCCGCGAAGGTCTCCAGATCATCGTCGATCACATCCTCGTGGTCGGCAATCAGCGCATCAACGAAGCGACCATCCGCCACGAGGTCGTGCTGGAGCCAGGGCAGCCCCTTGCGCTCGACAAGACCATGGAGAGCCAGCGCCGGCTGGCGGCGCTGGGCCTGTTCCGGCGCGTGACGATTTCCGAGCTCCAGCACAACGTGGAACGCCTCCGCGACGTGCTCATCACCGTCGAAGAGGCGCCCACGACGACCATCGGGTACGGCGGCGGCGTGGAGTTCCAGAAGGTCGAGACGGCGGAGTTCGCGCCGCGGGGCTTCTTCGAAATTGGCCGCCGGAACCTGTGGGGCAAGAATCGGTCGATCAACTTCTTCAGCCGCGTCAGTCTCCGGCACCACACCCAGAGCGTCTACGATTCGATCGACCAGTCGTACACGGACGTGAGCCAGAACGACGTCGAGTACCGCGTGGTGGGGTCGTACCGGGAGCCGCGGGCCTTCGGGACGTCCGCCGACTTCCTGACCGCCCTCGCGTTCGAGCAGGGGAGCCGGACGAGCTTCAGCTACCGCCACCGATCGGCGCGCGTCGACTTCGCGCAGCGTCACGGCAAGGCCTGGACCCTGCTCGGGCAGTACTCCATCCAGCGCAACGACATCTTCGACGACCGCATCAACCCGGCGGACCGGCCGCTCATCGACCGGCTGTTCCCCCAGGTCCGCATCGGATCGGTGTCGGGATCCGTCGCCCGCGACACGCGCAACGACCCGATCGATCCCAGTGCCGGGGGCCTGGTGGGGCTCAACGGAGAACTCGCGCTGCGCGCGCTGGGATCCGAGGTCGGGTTTGCGAAGACCTTCCTGCAGGGGTTCGTATACCGGCGGTTGCCCACGACCCGGCGCATCGTGCTGGCCGGTGGCGTCCGCCTGGGCCTCGGCACCGGGTTCACCAGGTCCGTTGAGGTTACGGGCGCAGACGGGTTGCCGGTCCTGGGCCCGGACGGAAATCCTCTGACGGTCGATGTGCGGGACCTGCCCGCAAGCGAGCGTTTCTTTGCCGGCGGCGACACGTCGGTCCGGGGATTCCGGCTCGACATGCTGGGACGCCCGGACACGTTCGACAGCGACGGCACGCCAATCGGCGGCCACGCGGAGGTCATCCTCAACGCGGAAGCGCGCATGGCGCTCTGGCGGGACATCGGCGTCGTGGGGTTCATCGACGTGGGCAACGTGTTCGCGTACGTCAACGACGTCAATTTCGGTCGCCTGCGGGCCGGGACCGGGTTCGGCATTCGGTACAAGTCGCCGGTCGGGCCGATCCGCATCGACTTCGGCTTCAAGCTCGGCACGCTCCGGGTGTACGGGACAGAACGGGAGAGCCGGTTCGCGCTGCACATCAGCATCGGGCAGGCGTTCTAGCCCCGCGGGCTGTCAGGGAAGAGGCACATGAGACACAGGGCAGCACGGCTCGCGAGACGCATGGGTGGGTGCGCGATCGTGCTGGGAATGCTGGTGGCGGGCCATCCGCTTCGCGCGGCGGAACTCCTCGATCGCGTGCTGGCGGTGGTCTCGGGCACGGTCATTACCCTGTCGGATGCGCGCGCGGCGATCTCGCTCGGGCTGGTCGATCCGGGTGCGGCCGTTGATCCGGTCTCGGCCGCGCTCCGCTGGCTGGTGGATCGTCAGCTGGTGCTCGACGAAATCAACCGCTACGACGCCGGTGACGCGGATTCGGCCGGGATTGCGGCGCGGCTCGGCGCAATCCGGAAGCGGTTCACGTCCGACGAGGAGTACGCCGCGACGCTGCGGCGCCTTGGCCTGGACGGGGCGGGCGTCCGTGTGCTGGTGCGCGACACGCTCAGGGTCGAGGCGCACGTCGCGAGCCGCTTCGATACGCTGTTCGTGGCGACCGAGAACGAGCTGCGGGAGTACGTCGCGCAGCACCCCGAGCAGTTCGTCCGTGACGGCCGGCCGGCCGACTTCGACGCCGTCCAG
>JAPKZP010000302.1 GCA_026393735.1 Acidobacteriota bacterium | reverse complement strand
GTCCAGGCGTTCGGTCGCCCCGAAGACGAGCGTGGCCGCGAGCGGTCCGAGGATGGGAATCTGGGAGGTGGCCTCGGTCAGGATCCGCAGCGCCTGGCGCGCGTCGGCATCACCACGCAGCAGGAAACCCGAGAGCATGATGAAGGCCACGAGCGGGAGCGTAACGGCGAGGCGCAGCCACACGCCGCGGCTCACGCGTTGCTCGGTTCGGGCCCGAAGGTGATCCCAGACATGGACGAGCGTCAGCACCAGGCACAACTGGCCGGCCCAGTAGTGCATGTTGCGGAAGAACGCTCCTGCGGGATTGGCGAGCACGAGCGCCGCGAGAGACCCGTAGCCGTCCTGCGCGTCGTAGGATCCATCCTCCGGAGGTCGGGTCTGGCTCGATCCGGAACGCCTTCAGCGGGCGCGCCGCGGGCCCGGCCGCGACCGTGCCGTCGGCGCGGAACCGCGATCCGTGACAGGGGCAGACGGCCTCGTCGCCGACGATCCGATCGATATGGCAGCCCAGGTGCGTGCAGCGGGCCGAGAAGACGCGGATGGTGCCGCTGGTCGCGCGGTGGACGATGACCGACTCGACGACGGACAGGCCGACGGAGACATCGGGCGGGATGCTGACGTCAACCGGCACGCTGGCGGCCTGTACGCGCCGCAGCATGGCCACGAGCGATCCGACGAAGGGAAGTGCCAGCCCGATGGCCAGGACGTTTCGCACCAGGCGCCGTCGAGACGTCCGATGCCCGTGGCGCGCATGTCGGGCAGGGGAGGGATGCCGCTTGCCTGGGACCATCCCGGCGATTCTACCTTGCGCAGCAGGGCTCCCGGTGTGTGAGGGATCACAGCCGGTTTCACCACCCGTGCTCGCGGTGTGAAGCTGCCCGTTCACGCAGGTTGTGAAACCGTCTCTAATCGGGGACACCGGCGTCAACTGGAGTCACCGCCTCTTTGTCGTGCCGCCGGTCCCACTCGCGCTGCTCCGCCTTGACGGCGGTCCACCATTTGAAGTGGTGGCTGTAGGCGTACAGCTCGTTGACCGTGCCGGTGATCATCGAAAAGAAGGCCGGTTTCTCTTCCGGGAACACGGCGCCCATGTACACATGGACCATCAAGCCACACACGACGGCGGAGACGGCACAGAAGTGCAGCACCACGGCCCAGCCGACGACCTGCGGATCGAACAGGCGGAAGGCCATCACGATGCCGGTCACCATGACCAGCGGGACCATCGCGTAGACCATCAAGGCAAAGAGCTTCTGCCCGGCGTTGTAGATGCCCTGCGGGGGCAGCGCTTCCTTCGTCAACCCGAGAATCCGCTGGGTTCGCACGACGAGCCAGCGCCAGTCATCCTGGTCGAGCGCGATCTCTTTCTCAAGCACTTCCATGGACAGGTACGTGCGGAACCCGAAAGTCCCGTAGACCAGGTAGACGCCGATCCACGCAAGGCCGAGCGCCACGTGAAACTGCAGCATGTTGGCGCGCGTGCCAAACCCGCCCTCGACGATGGCGATGTACCACTGCGGCGCAACCCGGAAAAGGGGCGACACGATCAGCGCCAGGCCGGTCAGCAGTTCGAAGAACCAGACGATGGCATTGAACCAGTGCAGCAGGATGATCGCAATGTGATGCTTCTTGATCTGCCGCTGGAGCATCGACTCGGCCTGATCGGCCGTGAGCGGAAGCGAGTGGACGGGAATGGCCTCAGTCTTCAAAGTCCTTCTCCCCGTTTCGGAGCTGGTTGAAGAACGCGACGGCCTGTCCGAGGAACGTCGCTCCGGCTGCCGCCAGAACGAGAGGCTTCAGCACCCGGCTCCACCCCTCGCCGGCGGCAAGCAGCCGTCGCGGGTGTGGCGGGAACGCGGCCAGGACGAGATCCGCGCGGGCGCGTTCGCCCGCGTAGTAGACATTCGGGCCGACCCGGATCGCTGGGGTTTCCATGCGGCGTGCCCCGTGTGCGTAGACCATCGTGAACACGTCGCTCTGGCGGTCTTCGAGGTCGCCGAAGTACTTCGCGTGGGCCGTGCACGTGGCAACGCACGCGGGTTCCGCCCCTCGCTCGAGGCGCGACACGCAGAAGTCGCACTTGTCGACCTTCCGTGTCACCGGATCGATGTAGCGTGCGTCGTACGGACACGCGTCCAGGCAGAACCCGCACCCGATACACAGGAGCTTGTCCACGCCGACGATGCCGTTCGCACCTTGTGCTGTCGCGCCTGAGGGGCAGGCCTCGACGCAGGGTGGATGATCGCAGTGGTTGCACTGCGCGACATACACGCTCGAGGCCAGGTGAGGGAAGGTCCCGCTGATCGGCGTCGTGCGCACCCGCGTCCGGGCATATCCGGCCGGCACGTCCCACTCGGCATTGCAGGCGACGGTGCACGCCTGGCATGCCACGCACTTCTTGAGATCCGTGACCATCGCGTATCGGGCCACTTGTCCTCCTAGATGACGCGCCTGGGAGCCACGGGACGCACGAAGGTGCCCCGCATGCCCGTTCCGCCCATCAGCGGATCCACCTTCACCCGCGTCATCAGGCTGTTGTCGGACGCGCCTCGCTTGTAGGCCCTGCGGAGACCCTTCGCATCCTGGCCGAAGCCGTGCACGAGGTACGCACAGTCGTGGCGGATGCCCTCGGTCACCTTCACGCGAACCGGCAGGCTCCTGACACCGTCCGTATTCTCGAGTTCGACGCGCGCGCCTTCGCGCAGCCCCAGGCCCTTCGCCGTGCGCATGTTCAGCCAGACTTCGTTTTCCGGCATCAGCGCGTACAGCGCCTCGTTGTTCTGGCTTCGCCCGAACGAATGCACCGGGGCGCGGCCGTAGATCAGCCGCACGTAGCCCGCCGGCGGGTCGTCCACCGGCGTGTAACGGGGCAGCGGGTCTGCCCCGAGGTCTTTCAGTTCCTGCGAGTAGAGCTCGATCTTGCCGCTGCCCGTCTTGAAAACTGATTCGGCATCGGCCGCCAGATCGTCCAGGTACGGCCGACCGGGAAACGTCAGCGCGCCCCGGGCGCGCAGTTCCTCGGCATTGATTCCCATCGGCGCGATGATGCGCGCCAGGTGTTCTTCGGGCGTGCGCCACGGAAACCACGCGTCGAGTCCCATGCGCCTGGCCAGCTGCGTGGCGATCCACCAGCCTGGCTTCGATTCGTACAGCGGTTCACATACCGGCTGACGCACCGACACGAACGGCTCCTTCGCCGTCGTCACGAGGGACGGCGCGTCGTAGCGTTCCAGGTAGGTCGCCTCGGGCAGTACCAGGTCGGCGTAGTTGATTTGTTCGACGGGCATCACGTCGACCACGACCATGAGATCCAGCGCCTCGATGGCCTTGCGCGTCTTCTGCGGCTCCGGGATGCTTTCCAGGACGTTTTGCCCGTACACGATCCACGCCTTGATCGGATACGGTTGCCCTGTGACCGTCGCGTCGATGAGCCCGTTGGTGACGCCCATTTCCTCCGAGGCCAGGGGAAAGCGGGTGCCGGCGCCATCCGCGCGTCCGCGTGCGGATTCCGGAAAGTCCGGGAGTTCGAACGAACCGCGGGGGAACGAGGTGGGCAGGAAGATGCCACCCTTCCGACCATAGCTGCCCAATAGCGCCGTCAGAATGGCCATGGCGCGCGCACGCTGCGTGTCGTCGCCGTACCACGTGACGTGCCGGCCGGGATGGACCACCACGGCCGGCTTCGTAGCACCCATCACCCGTGCCGTGTCTCGAATCTGCGCGGCGGGGAGTTCGGTGATCGCCGCCGCCCACTCCGGCGTGAACTCGCGGACGTGGGCCGCCAGTTCCTTGAATCCTTGCGCGTA
>JAPKZP010000470.1 GCA_026393735.1 Acidobacteriota bacterium | reverse complement strand
TTCCGGCAACTCAGCCGGTACATCAGCCGGTCCGCGAGCGGAGGCAGCGTGCGGCATCCTTGTCCGTTCGAGTCGTAGGAATCGACGATAGGATGCTCGTGCCCCTATTCGATGCGCGAATCGTTCTCACAATCTCGTGGGGTTCACCCCCCGTGTGGGTTCGATTCCCTCCTCCGGCACCGCGCTTTCGCTCGACCTCAGCCTGCCAGACCTTCGGTCGAGCTACGGCTGGGCAAGCCCAGAGGATGCGAAGGCGGACCGCTCAACCTTACCTCGAACCTGCACCACGCGAAGCGGCTGCGGTTACAATAGGCCAGAGGTACAGCATGGCTCTCAACTACCACGACAGGATCGAACGGAATCCCCATGTCGCCGGAGGGGAAGCCGTCGTGAAGGGTACCAGAGTGCCCCTCCGGACCGTCCTCGCGAGCCTGGCCGAGGGTGCCACTGTTGACGAAATCCTGGTGGATTTTCCGACGCTCACCGACCAGGACGTCCGTGCGGCCATCGCCTTCGCGGCGGCGTCTGCGCAAGAGGACCTGCCCGTCGCCGAAGCCCACGTGCGATGAGGATCAAACTCGACGAGAATCTGCCGACTCGACTCGTTTCGGCGCTTGCAGCGCTGGGGCACGACGTTGATACCGTGCCATCTGAACACATCGCCGGGAGCAACGACGCCGTCGTGTGGCAGGCTGCACAAGCAGTTCAACGCTTCCTCGTCACACAGGATCTGGACTTCTCTGACATCCGCAAGTACGCACCGGGTACGCATCACGGCCTTCTGCTGGTTCGGCTTCCGCAACCGGGGCGGACGGCGTTGTTCGAGAGAATCGCAGCCCTCTTTGAGGTCGAGGACGTTGACAGCTGGAAGGGCTGCTTGATCACGGCTACTCCGCACAAGGTGCGAGTCCGGCGCCCGGCCTCGGATACCGCCGGCGAACCCCACCGCTGAACGAAGCCCAAGGACCGTGTGGCCGCACACCGCGCCACGGCTCGGAAACCCTCGTCAATTGTGAACGCTGGCACGCCCGATTCCGAAGCCGCGGTCCGTCCGCGGTCCGTCACGTGCCCGGTCTCGCGCGTCAGGACGGCTTCTCCTGTGATCGAGCCGTCGAGTCACCCGACGACTCGATCGCGTCAAGGAGGCGCTGAGCGAAGTCGATCGATGAGACGCGTGGCTGGCTGGCGCGATGAACCTCCAGCGCCCATCGTGCCTCGTCCACCTGGCGGACCAGCGCGCGCGCTTCCTGGAAGGACGTGGCCCGCCGCGCGAACTGGATCGGACGGTCCGCGCCGGCCTCGGTCAACGCCGCCGACGGGACCCGGCGGTGACACTGGCAAGGCGCGGCGTCGGAGACCAGGCCACAATGGGCCTTCGTGAAGGCGAGCACCGCCTCGCGGGCGTACTGGAGGCGCTTCCGAAAGAGCGGCGGCGAGATCGCCAACACGTCTGCCGCCTCCGGCCCTGACAGCTCCATGACCTCGCCGAGCACGTACGCAGCCCGGTGGCTCCGGTCCAGACACTGGAGCATCGCCAAGGTACACCCCACCTTGACCTCTTCGATGAGCAACGATTGCTCCGTGTCGTCGGCGCTCGCGGGCTCCAGGCCACCTTCGAGATCATCGGCAAAACGGTCGACGCTCAGGTGCAGGCGCTCGATCGCGCTCTTCTTGGCGTCCAGGATGTAGTTCACCGCGAGTCGGTATGCCCACGTCTTCAGACGGCTCTTGAAGCCGAACTTCGACAGGCGAGTCACGATGCGGACGAGGATCTCCTGCGTCGCGTCTTCGGCATCCTCCCGGTTCCACAGCATCCGGAGGGCCAGGCCGTAGACGTCACCCTGGAGGGCCCGCACCATGCCGTCGAGCGCGTCACGGTCGCCGTCGAGGGCCTGCCGCGCCATGTCTTCGATCGTCGTTGGAGTCGTCATCCGCAGTCCCGCCCCCCAGTGTAGCCCGTCGGCCGTGCGGGCAGTCCCCCTGTTCATTTGACGAGGGCCACGGGGACCGTGTGAAGCGGATCGGTTTCACAGTGCCCCCCTGCACGTCGTCAAAAGAACATGAACAGACGACAGGCCCTGAAGGCGACGCTTACGGTGGCGACAGCTGCGGCGCTCCTCCGCCCGGGCCGGCTCGCCTCCCAGAACGCAGGCACGCGGGCCACGGGAGCAGCAGGCGACACGATCTTCGTGAATCCAGCCACAGGGGCCGATGCGAATCCCGGAACGAAGAACAGCCCGCTTCGCCGTGATCTTGAAGACCTGGAGATTGCGCAGTGCCTGTTTGCGGGCGACGAAGTGACCAACCCCCACCACGTCGCCATCATTGCCACCGGGAACGGCGTGAGGGTGCACCATTGCATCTTCCGCGGGCTGAAGATCTCGGTCGTGTACTGGACGCCGGGCAGTTCCGGCCACGCCATGAGGAACTGTCTGTGCCACGATCTCTACGGGAGCGGCGTCTGGACATCGGGCGTCGCGAACGATTTTGACTATCGAAACAACGTCGTCGCCAACTGCAACTACGTGTGGACCTCGCAAGGTGGGACATCAGCCCTGGCCGACGCCGGGGGCCGGGGCGGCCGGCAGGCCGCTCCGCCATCACCGACACCGCAGCAACCGCTTCACTACAAGGTCGTGGACAGTTTCTTCGCCAGCAATCGGCGACTCGCGGGAACTGGAACCGGAGCGCGACTCGAGTATCGGGATATCGATTCCTCGTTCCTCGAACTGGTCAGCACGAAGGTGTCGGAGTCGCCAATCGACCTTGAGCGCGATCAGACGAAGCGGACGTATCTCCATCCGTCAGCCGACTCAGACGCCGCGAGGGTCGGAGCTGGCCTGTTCATGAAGCCACAAGGCTAGCAGCGACCCAGAACCCGGTTGGCGTCAGAGCTGGCGTGTCGTCAGTAGTGAACCCTGGCATCTACAGACAGAAGGAGAGAATCGCGATGAGACAGATCGTATCGACCATGGCCGTGCTCGTGGTGGGCGTCTGCGCAATCGGCGCACAGAAGCCCGCGGCTGCCCCGAACTCGATTGCGGCGGGTCAGAAAATGCTGCACTCGATGATCAAGGACAACATCGTCCGCTCTGCCGAGAAGATGCCGGAAGGGAACTACGCGTTCAAACCCACCCCCGAGGTGCGCAGTTTCGGTCAGATTATCGGGCACGTCGCGGATTCCCAGTACCTGTTCTGCTCCGCAGCGTCGGGCAAGCAGAACCCCGCGCCGGGCATCGAGAAGTCCAAGACGACGAAGGCGGACCTTGTGCAGGCCGTGAAGGACGCGTTCGCCTATTGCGACGCGGTCTATGACGGGCTGACCGACGCCCAAGCCGGTGGCCTGGTGAAGTTCTTCGTCGGCGGCGAGCAGGCCAAGGTGACCGTGCTGGCGTTCAACACCGCGCACAACAACGAGCACTACGGCAACATCGTGACGTATCTGCGCATGAAGGGCCTGGTGCCCCCTTCGAGCGAACCGCGCAAGTAGCCTCCCGTTCGCGCCGGGACGGCAGGTCTTCCGAGGAGTGGCGGGCGGCGTTCATGTCGTCCGCCGGTCCTCAGTGCCAACGTTCGTCCCTGTAGCGAAATCGGTCAGATCACTTGTCAACAACAGGGGCCACCCGACAGTAACGTCCGAATGTAACGTCCGACAGTAATGTCCGAAAGCAATTGCGTCTCGCCAGCCTTCCCTGGACAATGCCCCCAGCGGGCGCCTTGGGCACCTGCCGCGGTGGACAGTTCGCGCGCTGGAACCGCAAAACAGCGTTGTCTACCTAGTTCTTCGCATGGCGCTGATTCAAGAGACATATACTCTCAATCCGCATCATCTGAGATTGCGCTCGAGCCTCTGCCTGACATTCAAATCGACGGCGCTGCCTGTGGTTTCGGCAATTGGGAAGAACCGTTTCCCTACCTGTTTGCGTCAAGCTGGGCCGACGACGATGCAGAAGGTTGGATCAAGCTGGATGGAAGACTCGAGAACGTCATGCCCGATCCGAAGAGTCCACTGGCAAGCCACGATAGCCTTGGCCCTGGCAGGCACACGGTGCGAGTCTTCAGGTCCAAAGGGTTACTCAGATGACATCGGATTCACGTGACCCAACATCTCGGCTTTCCGGTCGAAAGGCGAGCTCAGCGCGTGGCTCACGTCCGAAGGGTTGGTCGCGGGCGCGGTGGTGAGTCCGCAGACGGTCTATGACCTCGGGCGCGACTGGTATGCGAGCAGGCTCGATCTGGATTTCGAGCCCCTCACCCCAGCGCAGGCACAGGCGATCTTCGCGAAGCACGGGCTTGTCGCCGAGTTCTAGTCATTGGCCTCATGAGGGCATCACCGAGAAGGTCCGGCGTTGTATAATCGGCGCGTCACGATGAACATCTGGATCCGCAAGTGCTCGTCGTTCGCAGAGGAACGTGCGGCCGACCGTGAATTCTGGGCAGCCATGTCGCCGGACGCCCGAGTGATGGTTGTTGAGGAACTCCGCCAGGAGTGGGCACGAATCAGTGGACACCCCACCGAGCGACTTCGAAGAACTGTTTCGGTGCCTGAACGCCCGGAGCGTTAACGCCGTCATTGTAGGCGGCCACGCGCTGGCGTTCCACGGGCGCCCGCGGTTCACGAAGGATCT
>JAPKZP010000392.1 GCA_026393735.1 Acidobacteriota bacterium | reverse complement strand
GCGTTCGCCGCCGACGTGGCGTACACCATCGACGGGTCCGGCCTCGGCTCGCTCGAGGCGGAGACGTTCTGCGCCGACACCGCCTTCGTGACCGTGACAGGCGCCGATGTGCACCCGGGCTACGCCAAGAACAAGATGGTCAACGCCGTGCGCGTCATGAGCGCGTTCCTGATGGCCCTGCCGCAGCACCGCACGCCGGAAACCACCGAGGGCCGCGAAGGCTTCCTGCATCCCATGTCGACGACGGGGAACGCGTCCGAGGCGAAGACCCAGTTGATCGTGCGGAGCTTCGCCGTGGAAGGGCTGCACGAACTCGAGGACATCCTGCGCGACACCGCCGCGTTCATGGAGAAGCGGTACCCTGGCGCGAAGGTGGCAGTCGAGATCAAAGAGGCCTATCGCAACATGAAGTACAAGCTCGACGCCGAGCCGCGGGTCGTCGAGTACGCCGACGAGGCCGTGCGGCGCGCCGGGCTCACGCCGCAGCGCCTGCCCGTGCGAGGCGGCACCGACGGGTCGCGCCTCTCGTTCATGGGACTCCCGACGCCGAACATCTTCAACGGGTCGATGAACTTCCACGGCAAGCGCGAATGGGTGCCGCTCGAGTGGATGGAGAAATCCGTGGAGACGCTGCTGCACCTCGCCGACATCTGGGTCGAGCGGGCGACATAGCGGGTTGGGGATGCCGGATTCATTGCGCATCGCGAACGGCACGGTGGTGAGCTCAACGGCGAGCGTGCGCGCGGACGTGCTCGTCGAGGGCGGCCGCATCGCCCGTCTGCTGCCGCGCGGCGAACCGACGCCGGGTGTCGGCCGCATTGTCGACGCCACCGATCGCCTGGTGCTGCCAGGCGGCATCGACGTCCACACCCATCTCGACCTGCCGGTTGGCGACTTCTCCTCGTCGGACGACTTCGAGACCGGGACGATCGCCGCGGCGTGCGGCGGCACGACCTGCATCATCGACTACGCCACGCAGGACCGGGGCGAGCGCCTGGGGACGGCGCTCGATCGCTGGCAGCGGAAGGCCGAGGGCCGGGCCGTCATCGATTACGGCTTCCACATGGTCGTGGTCGACCTCACCGACGACGTCGAACGCGAGATGGACGCCATCGTGGCGGCCGGAGTGCCGTCGTTCAAGGTCTTCATGGCGTACCCGGGCCGGCTGCAGATCGACGATGGCGCGATCGTGCGGGTGCTGCGGCGGACGGCCCGCAACGGCGGCCTGACCTGCCTGCACGCCGAGAACGGCGCGGTCATCGAGATGCTCGTCCAGGAGGCGCTCGCGGCGGGACGGGTCGAGCCGCGCATCCACGCCCTCACGCGTCCGCCTGCGCTCGAAGCCGAGGCGACGACCCGCGGCATTGCCCTGGCGGCATTTGCCGATGCGCCGCTCTACGTCGTGCACGTATCTGCGGCCGGCGCCGCACACGCGATCGCGGACGCGCGCGCCAGGGGGCAGCAGGTGTTTGGGGAGACGTGTCCGCAGTACCTGGCGCTGACCGCCGAAGCATACGAGGAACCAGGGTTCGACGGCGCGAAATACGTCATGAGCCCGCCGCTCCGTTCGCGAGCGGACCAGGAGGTGCTCTGGGGCGCGCTCGGGCGAGGTGAGATCCAGACTGTCGCGACGGACCACTGCCCCTTCAACATGGCGGGGCAGAAGGACCGCGGCCGCCACGACTTCTCGCGCATCCCGAACGGCGCACCCGGCATCGAGACGCGGCTCGCGCTGCTCTACGATCTCGGCGTGCGAAGCGGCCGTCTGACGATCAACCGGTTCGTCGACCTGACGTCCGCGCAGCCCGCGAAGCTGTTCGGCCTGTACCCGCGGAAAGGCGCCATCGAGGCTGGCGCCGATGCCGACCTGGTCGTGTGGAATCCGTCCCGCGCGCAGACGCTGTCGGCGTCGACGCTCCACATGCGGGTCGACTACAACCCGTACGAGGGACGGACGGTCGTGGGCGCGCCCGAGATGGTCATCGCGGGCGGCGAGGTGATCGTGGAGGACGGCCGGTTCGCGGGCCGGCCCGGCGCCGGGAGGTTCCTGCCCCGCGAGCGGCGCGGGTGAACGCAGGGCTGAAGCCCTGTGCCACGACAGCTTCTTCGCAGGTCTGCTTGATCGGACTTACTGCGACTGCAGCCCCGTCGTCATCGACCGTCGAATCTCCTCCGCCATCCGGTTGAGCTTCACGTCGGTCTTGAACCCGATCGACTGCGCCGAACCCACGATGATCTGGTAGGCGATCTTCGTGGGCACCTCCAGCTGCTTCGCGATGTCGAGGATGAGCGCGTTCTCCGCGTCCATCAACGCGCCGTCCGCCAGGG
>JAPKZP010000347.1 GCA_026393735.1 Acidobacteriota bacterium | reverse complement strand
TCAGCAAATTGACGAGCTGCGGTCGCAGTTTGACGACGGTGTCGCCGCGGGACGCGCAGCAGGCCTTCGGTTCTACGAGCCAGTCGCCGACCGTGAACGAGACGAGGCGGGGAATGTCCGGCGAATTCACAAGTGTCATGTCGTGGCCGGGGCGTCCCACACTATACGCCCGAGAGCCTGTCGACGCATCTTCGCTCCGGCCGCTCCGGCCGCAATTCCGTCGGGCGGTGTGGCGGCCAGGCGTTTTCACGATGCCTGGTCGGCACCCGGCCGTAATCGGGCATTCGAGACGGGCCTCGAGGTGATGGAAGGGACGGCCAACTATGTGGCCCGGATTGCGGTTGGCCTGAAGCCGGACGCCACATCAGCGCGACTCAGAGCCGCGCGGGAGGCGGACGCCATCCGGTGGCGATTCGACGACTCGGGCACGGTCGCGCTGACGCGCGGCACGGGTCGTCACCCGCTGAGTGACGGGATCCGGGTGTTGACGATTGTCGGTGTGAAGGGCACGCCAAGGGTTGACCGCCGTGATGGCCGGCTGGCGATCACGGCGGAGGGGGTGCGCGTCACGCTCCGCGGCTTCGACGTACGCACGGAAGGCGACACGCTCCGCGTCAGCCTGCCGGCTCCTCAACTCCTCGCGCAGGATCCCGGCGCGTCGTCGAGGGAGCCTCCGGCCGGGTTCACTTGCAGGCCGGGCACGAGACCGACAACTCGAACGGCAGATGGTAGAGCCCCACGGCCACCGACGTGTTCCTGTAGGCTCGATAGAAGATTGAGAGATCGCCGGAACCCGGTTCTGACGCGAGCCAGTCGGTCGACACCGTCCAGGTGGTCGGGCTCGTTCGCGTGACCACCACCAGCTGCGAATGGTCGTACCGGCCTGGGTTCTCCTCGAACGTTCCAATCGCCGTCGAGAAGTAGGCGGTCCTCAACTCCGTCGCACCCACGGCGACGTTCCCAACCTCGGCGATGTTCATGAACGAACTGTCGATGAGCGTGCCAGTCGGGGGATTGGCCGTCGGCTGCATCGACGCATCCGCGAGCTGCGTGTAGTCGTACCGGAGCGTTCGTTTCGGCGTGCTGCGGCTCTGGTGCAGGTTCAGCGTCAGGTCCTGGCTTCCGCCGGTATAAATCTGGCAGGTGGTCCCGCTTTCGGTCCGGTAGGTGCTGGTCGGGAGCGCCCCGTCGCCCTTGATTCTCGGAACGACGCCGCCGAGTGTGGTCGCGACGTTGTTGAATGTCACGACGGCCGGTGTCAGGACAGGAACTGGAGCTTTCGCACCCCCGGGAGCCGTGGCGGCAACCGCGACCAGCGCGAACAGACACAAACCAACCGCCGCCGACAGGCATGTGACCTCCTCGACCTGAGACGACGGGTCTACCCACCGGGCGCGATGGCTCGGCTTCCCGCCAGCATTGTGTCAATGTACGCCCCCCGGGCCGTGGTTGCCAGCGGCACGAGACGACACACCCCCGAATGTCGTGACATGGCGCACGCGACCGGCACGTTCGTTCCTGACGGGTTCGGGCCGCTTCTGGGCGATTCGGACCGATTGTGTGGGCGGAGGGGAGGCAGTATCATGCCCGCGAACAACCTGACGACCTGTCCAGACCATGGCAGATGCCCACCCCGTACCGTCGTCGGCCCCGGAGCCCCATGGGGAACGGCTCGATTCCTGGAAAGACATCGCGGCATACCTGAAGCGGGACGTCCGGACCGTCCAGCGCTGGGAGCGGATCGACGGTCTTCCGGTTCATCGCCACCGCACTCCGGGAATCGGCGGCGTGTACGCCTTCAAGCCCGAGTTGGATGCCTGGTGGCAGCCTCGCGTCCAGGCGTCCCCGCCGGACGACCATCCGCGAATGGAGGCCTGGATTCGCAGGCCGACACTGGCCTGGTTCGGGTTCTCCGCCCTCCTGATCGTCGTGATCGCCGTAACCGGCTGGGGCGTGCTGCGGCTGAACGGGCTGATCGGGCCGGCCTCTGATCTGGGCAGCGTGCAGGCGGTCCGGCAGTGGGAGGGCCCGGAACTGACCTTCACCACGTCCATCGCGGCGGATGCCAGGCATGTGTTCTACACCGACTGGACGAGGGGCGACCTGGTCGTGCTCGATCCCGCCACCGGTATGCGCCGGCGCCTGACGCGCCACACCACCTGGTTCCATCCGCACGACCGCCACGAGTGGGCGACCGACCCCAAGGTTTCTCCGGACGGAACGCAGGTCGCGTTCTCGTGGGGAAAGGGCAACCTGAAGGAGATTCACCTCGCTCGGGTCGACGGCGGAGGAAGCCGTCCGATCCACCGCAGTGAGGCGACGATTCAGGCAACTCCGTACGAGTGGTCGCGCGACGGCCGGTCCCTGCTGGCGGTAATGTTGAGAGATGGCAGCAGCTCGTCAACGCTCGTGCTGATGTCGGCATCGGATGGCACGATTGCATTCGAAAAGCAGATCGAGCGCCGACCCGAGCGTGCCACGCTTTCGCCCGACGGCCGATTCATCGCGTACGACCGCCCGTCCGTCAAGGGCGAGCAGGACCGCGACATCTGGCTCATTTCGACCGCGACCGGCAAGGAGACGCCGCTCGTCGAGCACCCGGCGTACGACACGGCGCCCGTGTGGTCCGCCGACGCGAGCCAGGTGCTGTTCCTGAGCGATCGCACCGGAGTTGCCGCGCTCTGGTCGCAGCGGATAGCGGCCGGCTCGCCTCAGGGCCAGCCGGAAGTCGTGAAGCACGACATGGCGCGCGCGTGGCCAATGGGTATCGACGCTGATGGCGTCCTCTCGTATGCCGTGATCGAGAGCATGGAGGACGTGTTGAGCGTCGATCTGGATCCTCGGTCGCTGATGGCGTCGGGGCCGGGCATTTCGATTGCGCCCCAGGCGGTCGGCATGACGCGCGGTGCGACATGGTCGCCGGACGGAGCACGCCTCGCGTACCTCAAGGGCGGCGTCTACGATTCCAACCGCCTGCACGCCGGAGCCGCCGAATCCACGCTCGTGATTCGCCTGCTTGCCACCGGGGCGGAACGGGAGATCCAGTGCGCGCTCACGTCACTCACGAGGCCCCGATGGTCGCCTGACGGCCGATCGATCCTGATCGCCGGCGCTGAGACGGGCCAACGGCCGACGGTGTACCGCGTCGACGTCGACACGGGAAAGGCGACCGCGGTTGTGCCCCCTTCCCTCGCTGACAGGCCGCGCCAGCTCTGCTGGGCCGGCGCAAGCACCGCGGTCTTCTACAAGTACTGGGGCGGCCCGGTCATCGTCAGGCAGATCGACACCGGGCAGGAACGGACCGTCTCACCACCCGCGGACGACACGGTCTCGCTTTCGCCGGACGGACGTTCGCTGGCTTACAGCACACACGACGCTGCGTCCGGTCGCGTGTCGCTCATGGTGATCGCCCTGGACTCGACGGTGCCGCGCGAACTCGTGCGCATGACAATGCCCGACTGGATCAGCGCAATGACATGGGCACCAGACGGGCAGCGCGTCGTGTACGCCAAGGGGCGGCGCGACGCAGCGGCGGGCGAACTCATCGGTGTGTCGCTAGACGATCCGCGGCCGGTCTCGCTAGGCGTCAAGACCCACCGCGTGCTTGACGTACAGGTCCGTCCGGACGGACGACAACTGGCCTACCACGAGATCGCGATCAAGGGAGCCATCTGGCGTCTGAGCCACGCGCTGCTGCCGCCGTCACCCTAGTGCATGGGTCCGTCAATCCCCGAGCCAGTGGAGGTTGTCGACGTTCATGGGAACCTCGGGCGGCAGCAGGACGAGGCCCGCAGGCGGTGCGGCAAGCCATGATACGCTCAGGTAGAGGAATCACCGTGAAAACAGCCGTCTCGCCGGTCGCAATCGCCCTGACCGCGTTGCTGGGATGCGCCGTGTGTGGCGTCGGCGCCTTTGCCTTGTTCGCAGCCGCCATGAGCCTCCAGTGGTGGATTGCCGTGGCGTTCGCCGTCCCCGCCATCGGCGTCGCGTTTGCGGTGGGCCGTCTCCTCGGCCGGCGAAGCCGCACGAACGGCCTCGCCGGCGCGGCCGCGCTCGCCGCACCGAGCCTGTTGCTCGGGCTGGTCTTCCTGGGAGACCTCGTGACCTTCCTGTACGCGGGGCCGCGGCTCGACGGACTGCCCGTTGCCGCGCTCGTCTTCTTCTCGTTCGCCGCGTTGCTCGGCATCCCCGCGGTCGTGGGTGCCCGTCTGGCGCAGAAGCGCGGCACTTAGCTCCCTGGAAGGCTCCCTGTCCAGGTCGCAAAGCCACTCCCATACTTGTATGCGTTGCTCAGCGTTCCCAGCACCGTTGAGTCTACGATCTGACCTCTGAAGCTGCCGGTCGCAATATCCATGTCGATGCCATCGGCCGAGAAGGCGGTTCTGGTACCGGAGGCCGGCGCCGTGTCGTTGTACGTTCCTGATGCGGACCTGCAGGGCCGCGTCTGGGACGTCAGCGTTGCACTCCACGTTCCGCTGACGCGCACGCTGCCGCTCACCGAGCCGTTGGATTGCGTGGTCAGGGTCACCAGGATGTTGCCGGCGTAGATCGTGTACCAGTAACATCTCCCGTCCGTAAAGTCCCTCCTGATGGTGGTCGTGGCTCTGAACGGCCCGGAGTAAGTTCCTCTCGGTTGGACAACTTGAATGGTGATTGTGGCGGCCGCGCTTTCTCCGGAGCGGTTCCTCGCCAGGACGCCGACGAGGTAGGTGCCCGGAGCCAGGTCTCCGGCCGCTCGAAGGGATCCGCCAACCGGAATGCGTTGGCCCTGGTAGAGGACCACGTACTCGTCGACCGGAGGAGGTTGAGCAGGGGCGTCCCACTCCAGCGTGACGGTGGTCCCGTTGCCGGCGACCGTGTACCTCAAGTTTCGCGGCGGATTCGGATATTGAGGAGTGATCGAAAACGTCTGGACCCGTGAGCAGAAGTCCAGGTACGCGCCGGCGCTGTTCACGGCGCACACCGTCACGGAGTAATTGCCCGGCCACACGCCGTCGGCGCGGGCAGACAGGGTGCCCACACCAAACGAGAAGGAGCCGGCTTCCGAGGAGGTACTCCAGACCAGTCTCCAGCCAGTGGGCTGGTCACCTCCGGGAATCGGCACCCACGCGATCGTCACCGATGCGCCGTCAACCACCGGCGGTAGCAGCGCCGGAGCGATGATTGCCCCGGTCGCATCCGCGCCGGTTGCGCTCGGCTTCGAACCGCCCGCGCCGACGGCGACCCCCGCCTGAGAGCTGCCGTTCGGGCCAAACTGGGGGCCAACGAAGGCAACTGGCTGGGCAACAGGGGTCGATAACGGCCGCCACGTTGCTGAGGGAACGGCCCCGTCGAACGACGCGACCGAGGCTGGAGGTACTGTCAGCGGCGCCGATCCGTCCACAACGTCGTTCGGCCCGGCGGGCGCGACACGAGCCGTTCCGGCGGGCGCGGAACCAGCCGTTCGCCCATCCGCTGCCTGCCCAACCCCCGGTGCGGATTGCGCGACGTCCGACGGCGTCGTGGGTGGCGATAGACCGTCCCCCCCGCAACCGGACATCAGGAACCCAGACACGAGGAACGCCGCAACAGCAAAACAAGAACGCTTTCTCATCAACATCCCTCCTCTGATGAGAACTTGTCACGCCGGACGGACCGCACCTCTGAGATGAGAGCAGAAGAACGTGAGCCCTACTGCGTTCTCGCCACTTCACGGCGGGCTGACATCTCTGTGGTGTCCATATGACAATCTCGGCCCGCCATGGGGCGCCGTCAACTCCCGCTGCTGGTTAGCGACGACTATTCATGTGGGCGAAGGGACATCGAAGAAGTGCTGACCGCGCGCATCTTGGGCTGGAGTTCGTCCACCACCGTGCCGGCCGCGCCAACGGCCCACACGGCCTTGAAGAACCACTCGCAGTCGGACGGTAGTTCTTCGGGAACTGGCCCCACTCGTGGGCTCCCGTCGTGACGCCCGTGATGATGGGGGCACGATCACGCCAGAAGAGTGGCCGTTGGATTCGGCGGGTGCCTCCCGGTCCCTCCTCTTGACACGCCCGCTGGCCGGCGCGATATTCACGGGTGCGCGGCGATTCTCGAACACGGGAGGTGCGGCATGTTGACGCGGCGCGTCCTGATTCTGGCTATCGTGGCGGTGGCCCTTACCTCCGGCAGCGTGAATGTTCCGCTGGTTGAGGCTCTGCAGGCCCAGAAGCACTGCAAGTTCGACCGCGAGTGCAACGACGGCAACCCGTGCACCGCGGACACGTGTTCCAGCGGCACGTGCACGAACAAACCCGACGACGGCGCCAGCCAATCGTGCTACAGGGATGGCGACGGCACCCCCCTGGGTGGCACCGCCGGCGTTGGCAACTGCCGCGCCGGTACGCAGCGGTGCAGCGGCGGTAGTTTTGGCCCCTGCACCGGAGCGGTTGGGGCGAGTTCAGAGTCGTGCGGCAACGGCGACGAGAACTGTAACGGCCAGACGGACGAGGAGGGCTCCGCAGGCTGCACGACCTTCTACAAGTACAAGCACTGCACGGAAGCCGGGTGCAGCAAGTGCCTGTGCAAGGCCGAGTATCCGTATGTCGTCAAGGGAGGCGTCCCCGACAGCAGCCAGGCGCAGGCGCGTCCGCTGGACTGGCTGTACCGGCCCGTCCGCTGAGGTCCACCCGTCGGCTGTTGCTACCAACGCACGTATTCGTGCCCGTGCTGCGGGAAGAAGAGCCAGGACGCGAGCATGTCACCCATGCCTAAGGCGTCACCGTGGCAGGCTGGAGTTCCTCGCGTGATTGGGCGTTGAACTGAACGGCGGAGTAACCACCATCGTGCGGGTGTCAGTTATCGCAG
>JAPKZP010000413.1 GCA_026393735.1 Acidobacteriota bacterium | reverse complement strand
GGCACGGTGCTGCTGACCGTGGCCGACATGTCGGTCATCGAGGCGGAGCTGGAAGTCGACGAAACGGACATCCCGTCGGTGGTGATCGGCCAGACCGCGAAGGTCACGATCGATGCGCTTCCGGACAAGTCGTTCACGGCGAAAGTGACCGAGGTCGGGAACAGCCCGATCCAGACGGCCGCGTCGGCAAGCTCGCAGGCCATCAACTTCAAGGTGGTGGTGACGATCGAGGGCCAGATCCCCGACGTGCGCCCGGGGTTCACGTGCACGGCTGACATCACGACCGCCACGCGGAAGAGCGTGGTGTCGATCCCGATCCAGGCGACCACGGTGCGCGAACTGGTGTTCGACGCGAAGGGCAACGAGGTGAAGCCGCCCGCCGCCGACGCGAAGAAGAAGCGGCCAGGCCCGGTGGCCGCCACCGCAGAGCTGAAGCCTGGCGAGACGAAGAAGGAGACCGAGGGCGTCTTCGTCATCAAGGACGCCAAGGCGGCGTTTGTTCCGGTCAAGACCGGCATCGCCGGCGAGAAGTACTTCGAGGTGCTCTCGGGCGTCAAGACCGGCGATGAGGTCATCACCGGGCCGTTCAACTCGGTCCGCGATCTCAAGGACGGCGACCCGGTGAAACTCCAGGCCGCCGCCAAGAAGTAGGCGCCCGTGAGCCGGATCTTCGAAGGTGTCGTCATCGCCCTGCGCGCCATCTGGGGGAGCAAACTGCGCTCCTTCATGAGCGTGCTCGGCAACATCGTGGCGGTCACCTCCATCATCGCCGTGGTCTCGCTCATCCAGGGACTGAACGCGACGGTCACCGACGCCATCGTTTCGGACGTGGGGGCAGACTCGTTCGTCGTCGACCGGTACGGCATCACGCGCAGCGAGGAAGATTTCGAGAAGGTGCGGAGCAACCCGCGCCTCACGATGCGGGATGCCGAGGCGATCCGGCGCTACAGCCCGCTCGTGCGGTCGGTGATGGCCGAGAGCAGCAGTTCCGGGCAGGTCTCGTACCGGGAGCACCTGCTCGAGAGCGTCAACGTGCGGGGCGTGTCGTCCGAGTACGTGAATTTCTCGTCGTACAACGCCGAGCGGGGACGGCTCATCAGCACGAGCGAGGTCGACCGGAACCGCGACGTGGTGCTGCTCGGCTGGGGCACCGCCGACCGCCTGTTCGGGCAGCGCAACCCGCTGGACCAGGTCATCAAGATTCAGGGCATCCACTACCGGGTGGTGGGCGTCAACGAGAAGAAAGGCTCCGTGTTCGGGCAGTCGCAAGACGAGTTTGCGGTGATCCCGCTGGGCTCGTTCCAGAAGAGCTTCGGCTCCCGGCGGGGCATCCAGCTGAACGTGAAGCCGATCGACCCGAGCGTCGTGGAGGACGCGATGAACGACGCGACGGTCGCGCTGCGGATTGAACGGCGGCTCAAGCCGAAGGAACGGAACAACTTCGGCATGTTCACCTCGGACTCGATCCTGGCGATCTACCACCAGGCGACCAGCGGCATCTTCGCCGTGCTGGTCGGCGTCGTGGCGCTCTCGCTGGTCGTGGGCGGCATCGTCATCATGAACATCATGCTGATGGTGGTGACGGAACGGACCTTCGAGATCGGGCTGCGCAAGGCGCTGGGGGCCAAGCGGCGCGACATCATGCTGCAGGTGCTGGCGGAGTCGGTCACCCTGTCGGTGGCGGGCGGCATCGTGGGCACGACGCTGGGGTTCCTCGTCGCGCTGGTGATCTCCAAGCTGAGCCCGCTGCCGGCTGCCGTACAGGCGTGGTCGGTCGCCCTCGGCATCGGCATCACCGCCGTGGTGGGCCTGTGTTTCGGCGTCTACCCGGCCATGCGCGCCGCCAGGCTCGACCCGATCGAAGCGCTGAGGAAGGAATAGCCATGGCCGTGCGATTCGCGCTCTTCAGCGACATCATCGGCATGGCGTACGACACGCTGCGCAACAACAAGATGCGCGCGGCGCTGACGATTCTCGGCGTCGTCATCGGGATCACGGCCATTGTCGGCATGACGTCGCTCATCCGGGGCTTCGACGAGTCCCTGCGCGATTCGATTCGCGAGCTCGGCCCGAACACGCTGTTTGTCGCGAAGTTCAGCGGCCTGAGCTTCGCGTCCGGCAAAGAATTCAAGGACCTGATCAAGCGGCCGGTGCTGACCGTCGCGGACGCCCGCGCCATCGAGCGCGACGCACCGTCGGCGGGCAAGGTCGACGTCTGGCTGGGCGCGTGGGGCGCGGGCACGCGGGAG
>JAPKZP010000622.1 GCA_026393735.1 Acidobacteriota bacterium | reverse complement strand
GTGAGATCAGCCACGGGGGATGCCCATCTGGGCATTCCCCGTGGCGTGTACCGGGTCGCTGGCGGTGCGCGACTCGCGCCGCGATGACGTGTCGGGTGTGAGGGCCTGGCGGGGCAGACCATGGGGTCGCGACTCGCACGGGGAAGCGCGACAACAGTTGTTGTCGTCCGTGCTCCGCAGATTGTCGCTGTCGGCAGGCGGGGCGCAGCCCCCGGGCAGTCGATCGCAAGAGATCCTGAAGGATCTTCGCGATCCTGCCGACAACTCCAATGCGTGTCTTGTGGCCCGACTGTTGCAATTACATATCGCAGAGGTCGCGAGTTCGTCCGGACCTTCGAGGTGAGGGTGATGCGCAGGGCCGCAAACAACGGATTCACGCTGATTGAGCTGGTGATGGTGGTCGCCCTGATCGGCGTGCTGGCCGCCATCGCCGCCCCGGCCCTGCTGCGGGCACGCCAGTCCGGCAACGAAGCGTCCGCCATCAGTTCGCTGCGCGCCGTCGTGACGGCGCAGTTCATGTACGGCGCGTCGTGCGGGAGCGGGTTCTTTGCCCCGTCGCTGTCGGCCCTGGGGGCGGCACCGGCTGGAGGCACGCCCTTTGTCGGCCCGGACCTCGGCGGCGCGGACATCTCCATCAAGGCGTCGTACTACGTGACGGTGGGCAGCTCGGGCGGCGCGGATCCCAGTGCTCCGGCGTCGTGCAATGGCGTGGCGGCTGGACGAGGGACGGTCGGGTATTGGGTGACGGCGACACCGGCCGCCGGCGCCGGCTCGCACGCGTATGGCTCCAACACCCTCACGACGATCTACACCGCGCTTCAGGACACGCCCCTGGCCATGACCGACACCACCGCGCCGGCCGGCGCCGTGGCCATTCCCCAGTAGCAAGGGGGCAACGAGCCGCTGACGCCGCCCAGCCGAAACTCCCCGCTTGACGTCGATCCCCAGAAGCCGCTACAACTGCTTGAGCCGACAGGCTCCACCATGAGTACCAACACACGTCGCGTGCTCTTCCTGCTGGCCTTCATCGGACTGGCCTCGGCCGTGGCGTCTCTGTACGTACACGTCCAGATGCTGCGCAACCCGGGCTACCTGAGCTTCTGTGACGTGAACGCCACGATCAGCTGCACGCAGGTGTACCAGAGCCGCTATGCGAGTCTGTACGGCGTGCCGGTCGCGCTGCTCGGGGCCCTGTGGTATCTCGGCGTGCTCGTCGTGCTGGCCGGGGCGCAATGGGGCTGGCCCAGCCTGCGCGAAAGCGCTGCGGGCTACGTGTTCGTGCTGGCCACGTTCGGGCTGGGCTTCGTGATCTACATGGCCTACGCCTCGCTCGTGCTGCTCAAGACGGTCTGCCTGATGTGCCTGGTCACGTACGTGGCCGTGGCCGGTATCTTCGTCGTCTCCGGAATGAGGACTTCGTATCCCATGACTACGATTCCCCGTCGCCTCTGGCAGGACATGCGGGCCGCGATCGCGAGCCCCGCGGCGCTGGTGCTGGTGCTGGTCTTCGTGATCGGCGCGAGCACGGCCGTGGCATTTTTCCCGAGCACGACGTCGGCGCGTGCCGCGACCGCGAGCCAGACGCCTGCCGACAAGCAGAGCGAATTCGTGCGCTTCTGGGACACGCAGACCCGCGTCCAGGTGCCCGTGTCGGCGGATGGCGCCGCAGTCCTGATCGTCAAGTTCTCGGACTATCAGTGCCCTGCCTGTGCGCAGAGCTACCTCGACTACAAGAGCATCCTGGCGCGGTACATCGCCCAGTACCCGGGCGCGATCAAGCTGGTGACCAAAGACTATCCCCTCGAGACCGAGTGCAACTCGAACATGCCGCGCGACATGCATCCCGCGGCGTGCGAGGCGGCGGTCGCCGCGCGGCTGGCGCGGCTGAAGGGCCGCGGCGAGGCGATGGAAGACTGGCTCTACACCAACCACACGTCACTGACACCCGCCTCGGTACGGCAGGCGGCGCGGGACGTCGGCGGCGTGACGGATTTCGACGCGGCGTACCCCGCGATGATCAACCAGGTGAAGAGCGATATCGCGCTGGCGACCATCCTGGGGATCAAGGTGACGCCGACCTTCTTCATCAATGGCGTGAAGCTCGAGGGCGGGCTGCCGCTGCAGTACTTCGAGCTGGCGCTGCAACTGGAACTCAAGAAGGCGGGCAAGACGACTCCCTAATCGTCAATCGATGGCTGTACTCGAGACCCACGCACTCACGAAGGACTACGCCGTCGGCTTCTGGCGTCCCCGTCCGTACCGGGCGCTCGACCGCCTGTCGCTCTGCGTCGAGGCGAACGAGGTCTTCGGCTTTCTCGGCCCGAACGGCGCCGGCAAGACCACCACGCTCAAGCTCCTGACCGAGCTCATCTATCCGACGTCCGGCCGGATCGAAATCTTCGGCCGGCCGCCCGGCGACCGCGAGGTCCGCCAGCGCGTCGGCTACCTGCCGGAGGCGCCGTACTTCTACGACTACCTCACCGCCGAAGAGCTGCTGACGTACTACGCGGGGCTCTTCGGCCTGCGCGGGCCGGCACGCCGGACGCGGGTGGACGAACTGCTCGACCGCGTGGGCATTGCCCAGCCTGCGCAGCGC
>JAPKZP010000332.1 GCA_026393735.1 Acidobacteriota bacterium | reverse complement strand
TACCGAGATCCGGGTGGCGTCGCTCTGACGCTCCCGGGCTTCGTCGAGCTGGGCCTGCGTCGGGTCGATGATGATCTCGCCGACGATGCCGTCGACGAGCACCATGTCGCCGGGCCGCACGAGGGCGCTGGCATGACGCAGTGCGGCAACCGCCGGCAGCCCCATCGAGCGCGCAAGGATCGCCGAATGGTGGGTGTGGCTGCCCGTGTCAATGGCCAGCCCCAGCACGAGTGCGCGATCGATTTGCCCGGCGAGCGATGGCGGGATCTCGTCCGCGACGAGCACGGCGGGCGCCTCGAGGTCGACGAACAGGTGCCCCTCACGTCCGGCGGATTTGAGGTTGTGCCGCAGACGCCCCACCACGTCCGCCACGTCTCCATGGCGTTCGCGCAGGTAGGCATCTCCCGCCCGGACGAAGACATCGGAGAACTCGCCGAACGCGCGGTCGAGCGCCCACTCCGCGTTGACACGCTCGGCGGCGATGATGTGCCGGGCGCGCGGCACCAGCAGCTGGTCGTCGAGCATCAGCAGCTGCGCCTCGAACAGGTTGGCGACATCGGGGCCGGCCGCGCGCGTCACCTTGGCGAGGATGTCCCGCAACTGGCGGGCCGTGGTGGCGCGCGCCTCGTTGAGCCTCGCGACCTCGCGCCCAATCCGCTCGGCGCGGATGGCGTAACGCAAGCCGCAGGGCCGCTGCACCAGGACGGCCGCCGGCCCCCATGCCAGCCCCGGCGACACGGCGAGGCCCGTCAGTCGGCGCACGGACCCTCCCCGAACCCGGATTCGACGAGCCCGACGAGCGCCGCGAGCGCCGCATTCTCGTCGGAACCTTCGGCGGCCACGGTGATTTCGAATCCGCGGGCCGCGGCCAGGAGCAGGATCCCGAGGATGCTCTTGCCGTCTACGGCGCGGTCGCCCCGGGTGACAGTGATGCGCGCAGCGAAGGCGCTCGCGGCGTGCACGAACTTCGCCGCTGCCCGCGCGTGAACGCCGAGGGCGTTTCTCACGACGACGGTTCGCGCGACCATGTCAGATCTTGGCCTCGCCGCGCAGGAGGTCGGACGCGACGTGGATGGCGTCCCGCCCCGTGACGCGCAGTTCCCGCGCCACGGCGAGCAGGTCCCGCGAGTCGCGCAGGCTGGTGAGCTTGATCAGCATCGGCAAGTTCACGCCGGTCACGACCTCGACCCGGTCGGGCTCGAGAAAGGACAGGCCCAGGTTCGAGGGCGGGCCGCCGAACATATCCGTCAGCAGCAGCACGCCGGCCTCGCCCTGCAGACGCGTGATCGCCTGCCGGATCTCCTCCCGCGCGTCGTCCATGTCGTCGTGCCAGCCGATCGATACGGCGGCGAACTGGGGCAGGTCTCCGACGATCGCCTCCGCGGCATTCAGCAGTTCGGTCGCCAGTTGACCGTGGGTCACGACTACCACGCCAATCACGATCCTGCTCCTTGCGGGGCGGCGGATCGCCACGCCCCGCCCTGCTGGTTCGCGTCTCGGTGCCTGACGTGGAAGCTCACGCCATCAGTGCTGCCGAGCGCCTGCCTCAACTGCTCCGCGACATACACCGAACGGTGCCGGCCGCCCGTGCACCCGATGGCCACGGTCAGATACGTCTTCCCCTCATCCGCGTACTGCGGAATCAGGAACTGCAGCAGCGACGTCAGCCGCTCGACGGTCTCGAGCGTGGCGGGGTGCTTCTCCATGTACCTGGCGACGGGCACGTCGCAGCCGGTCAGCGCGCGCAGCCTCGGCACGAAATGAGGGTTCGGCAGGAACCGCACGTCGAACAGCAGGTCCGACTCGAGCGGCACGCCGTACTTGAAGCCGAAGCTGACGAAGGTCACCTGGAGACGCGGGGTACGCCTCGCGCCACGGGAGATCGCCATGAAGACTTCGCGCAGTTCGTGCACGGTCAGTGTGGAGGTGTCCACGATCTCGTCGGCCAGCGCGCGGATCGGCTTGAGGCGCCGCCGTTCCTCCCGGATGCCCTCCAGAATCGGTCGATTGCGGGCGAGCGGATGCGGGCGCCGCGTTTCGCTGAACCGCCGCACCAGGGCGGCATCCTGCGCCTCGAGGAAGATCAGCACGGGTTTCAGGCCGCGGCTGCGGCGGATCTTCTTGAAGACCTTCGGGAATTCCGAAAGAAAGGCCCCTTCCCGCACGTCGACGACAATGGCCACCTTCTCGAGATCCGAACCCGCACGGCTTGCCAGATCAGCCATTGTCGGAATCAGCATCGTCGGGAGATTGTCGACGCAGAAGTAGCCCAGGTCCTCCATGGCGCGGATCGCCTGTGACTTGCCGGCGCCGGACAGACCCGTGAGGATGACGAAGCGCGCGCGCGCCGTCCGTGCGCCGATTCCGGCCGTCGACCTCGGAGTGCTCGTCATCATTCGTTCTCCGGCTCGCCACTCTCGTCCGGCTCGAGCCCGGCAGGGATCGCTCCCGTTCGCAACCGGCC
>JAPKZP010000463.1 GCA_026393735.1 Acidobacteriota bacterium | reverse complement strand
TGGCCGAGTTGGCCGAAATCGGCCGGCACCATCATACAGCGCAGCAGCAGGAAGGCCGCTACGCCGACGACGAACAACCCCGCCATGCGCAGGAGGTGAGCGTACTCCCCAGACCGTGGCTTCATGGATCCCCCGGGCGTCCCGGTGGCAAGGCCACCGACGCGGGTCACGACATGACCAGTCCCCGGCACGGGCGCTCACCAGCCATCCCCAACCGCCGCATGTCAACCGCGGCAACGTGCTGGTGCCGGAAACCCGTAAGACTGGCCGTGATGGGGGCAAGAATTGCAATCGGCGCGCCAGAACCGGCTGGCCGGCGCCTTCCCTGCCATGAACAGCCGGGCCATGACGGAAAAAGAAACGGGTCGTGCGCGGTCACCCGCGCACGACCCGTAGAGTATGCCGCAGACGGCCGGAGGACGCTAGAAGGTGATCCGCATGTCGGCGGAGATCGCCCGCTTCATCACGTCGCCGAAGATGTGCTGCATCACCTCCTGGTTCGCCAGGTTGGTGCCCTTGATGGTCGTGGTGAGCTTGCCGCCCATCCACTTGACGCCGAACGAGCCATTCACGAGCGCAAACGAATTCGTCCAGCCCGCGTACCGCGCGTCCAGCACGTCCTGCCAGTACGCCTGGTCCTGATAGGTAATCGACATGTCACCGAAGTACCGCCCCGAACTCGCGTTGAAGCCGGCATTGAACCGGTTGTTCGGCGGCAGGTTGATCTCGGACTTGTCGAAGTCGGGGTTCGGATCCGGCTGGTACGAGTAGTTGACGAACGCGTTCAGATGACGCGTCACGGCCATGTCGAGTCCGGCCTCGAGGCCCTTGCTCTTCACCCGGCCCAGGTTGCGGTAGGAGAAGTTCGACGGCAGCCCCATGCCCGGCCCGAACGCGTTCGCCGCGATCAGCGCGTCGAGGACATACGGCGGGAGCGGCCAGCCCGGCGGCACCTTGGTCGAGCTGTACGAGCCGACCTGCGTGAAGAAAATCTCGTCCCGCATGTCGTTGTAGTACCACGCCAGGCTGACGGACGCGCGGTTCTTGATCACGCCCGAGTAGCCGATCTCGTACGCCTTCAGCTTCTGCTGCGTCAGCGCGTTGTACCCCTGCGCCGCGATCGGGAAGGTGTAGATCCGGCCGGCCAATGCCGGGTTCACCAGGCCGAGGTCCAGCTGGTTGAGGATATTGACGTCCAGGAAGTTGTTCGTCAGCGACGGCGCCCGGTAGGCCTCGTTGTAGGACACCCGCAACGTATGCGCCTCGGCCGGCTTGAACATCAACGTCGTGCGGGGCGACACCACCACGTCCTTGAGGACGTCAAAGTGGTCGACGCGTGCGCCCACGAGCCAGCGGAACCTGTTGCTGAGGAACATCTCGTCCTGCAGGTAGAAGCCCTGCTCGTTACGTCTTCGTGTTGAACGTGAACTGGATCGGTTTGCCGTCGAGGCCGATCGCCATCAGGGCGGGCGCCTTGCCGTCGAGGATGTTCGAGAAGAACTTCGCCCTCAAGGCCCCGCGCGAGTAGTCGGCCTTCACGTAGCTCATCGACGAGCCCTTCTCGATCTGGAACGGACCGATCCCCGTGTGGATGATCCCGCTTGTGCCCCCGTAGCCACCGCCCACGGTCAGCCGCGAGCGGCCGTCCGCGAAATCGTAGTCAACCCGGCCGTCGAACTTCGGCTGCTCGGATCCCGAGTTGGTGAACGCCGGATACGGCGTCTTGAATTTGTTGTCGATGATGCCGACCGGGCGGGCGAACGGGTCGGTCCCGAAGAAGCCCGCCGACAGCTTGTAGGACCACCGATCGTTGATGGCCTGGGCGTGGGAGATGCTCGAGAAGAACGAGGAACCGTTACCGGGATCCGTCGTCTGGCCCTTGACCGACCGGTTGAACGTGCTGGCGCCGATCGTGAAGGTCGTGCCCTGCATTTCCCGCGGCGGCTTGGTGATGATGTTCACCACGCCCGTCATCGCGTTCGCGCCCCAGATGGCGGACGCCGGTCCGCGGATGACTTCGATCTGCTTGATCTCCGCGAAGTTGATCGGCATGAAGTCCCAGCCGATGAACCCGAAGAAGTCGAGATAGATGCTGCGCCCGTCGATCAGGGCGAGCTGTGTCGTCGAAAGGGTCCCCGTCGCGCCGCGGCTCGTGATGTTGATGTCGCGGGCCGAGGTCTGCGACACGTTCACCCCGGGAATCGCGCGGAACAGCCCCGCATAGTCCTGGGCGGGCGTGCTCGTCAGCACCTGGTTGCTGATGACGCTCATTGTCGCCGGCGCGTTCACCAACTGCTGCTCGACCTTCGACGCCGTGACGACCACGGCTTCCTCGTAGTGGGGCGCGTCCCCGGCCTCCGAGGCCTTGGGGTCTGTCTTCTGCGCGTCCGCGGGCTTCGCCGGCGTCGCCTGGGCAGGCGAGGGGGTCGGCTTCACCTGCGGCGCACTCTGTGCGGCATTCTGCGCGGGTGCCTGGTCCTGGGGAGCGGCGCCCGCAAACGCTGGGCCGGCGAGCAGCACGACTCCCAACAGGACGGCAAGGGTTCGAGACGCCATTCACAACCTCCTCAAAAAAACGCAAAGGTCTTCCTGGCGCGGGGGCGCCACCCATGTAACCGCTGAGCAGGCGGTAGGGGCCCACTTGCGAGTGTGGTCGGAAGCTGTCGTATTGCCCAACGACAGTATCTTTCTAGTATACCGGAATTGAGACAGTTTGTCAGGCGGCCGGGCAAGAAAATGACAATTCGGCGGCCAAGACCGCCACTTGGACCGCCGTTTCAGCCAGTTCGGGTCGTCGGCGTGAAGGGCTGCTCCCACTTCAGCGACCGACTTCCGTCGTGGGGTCCGCGAATTAAGGGGTCAGAATCCGGACTTCAGGAGGGCAATCAAGAGCGATACCGTCACGGGGCTGGCCAGCGTCGTCACGACCACGACCGAGGTGACGAACTCCGGGGCCACGTCGAACTCCAGGGCGATGATCGTGGTAATGACGGCACTGGGCATGCCCGACTGGACGATCATGGCCTGTCGCGTGGCGCCCTCGAGCCCCAGCAGGTGGGCGATTCCCACTCCCAGCAGCGGCGCTCCGACCAGCGTCAGCGCGGCCGCGGTCGCCACCAGGCCCGGGTGCTCCGGCCGTGCGCCCTTCTCGAACTGCATGCCCAACACCAGCAGCATCCCCGGAATGGCCGCGTCCCCGAGCAATTCGATCGGCCGGCTGATGCCGATCGGCAGCGTCAGCCCCGTCCCGATGCACACGACGGCCGCCAGGAGTCCCCAGACCGCCGGCACCCGCCACAGCAGCCGCAGGGCCGCCGACAGGCCCACGCGCCCTGACGACGCAAGCACGGAGCCGGCCGTGTACATCAGCATCGAGCTGGTCACGAAATACACGGCTGCCCGAGCCAGCACGTCGCGGCCGAAGGCAAACAGCACCACCGACAGCCCATAGTTGCCGGCGTTCGAGAACATCACGACGA
>JAPKZP010000083.1 GCA_026393735.1 Acidobacteriota bacterium | reverse complement strand
TCCTCCCGCGATCCGACGATGACGACCTGCTGCGCCCCGGCGTGATAGGCGGACAGGTTCGCCAGCATCAGCGGCACGCTCCGACCGGCCCCGACGAGCCGCACGGCGGCTCCGCCGAGCGTGCGCTCGATGCGATCCTGAAAGCTCGCGTCCTGTGTCAGGTGCGCGAGGATGATCAAGTTGGCCACCGCGACGGAAGTCGCTGACGGTTCTGCGCCGTCGTAGTCCTCCTTCATCCGGACAAGCACCGAGGGATCATCCCCGGTGGTGCTGAACCACCCACCGCTCGCCTCGTCGAAAAAGAGCTCGTCCTGGCGCCGCTGGAGTTCGATGGCCCACTCGAGCCAGTCCGCATTGCCGTCGGCCTGGAACAGTTCGAGCAGGCCCCAGACGAGATACGCGTAGTCCTCGGCATACCCCGGAATCGCGGCATCGCCGTCCCGGAACCGGCGCAGCAGCGTGCGGGTCTCCGGGTTCCACATCCGGCGCCGCACAGCCTCCGCCGCGCGCTGCGCCGACGCGAGGTGATCAACGCGTCCGATCACGCGGGCACCGCGCGCGAACGCCGCAATCATGAGCCCGTTCCACGCCGTGAGGATCTTGTCGTCGAGGTGCGGACGCGGCCTCTGTTCGCGTGCCTGCCGCATCGTGGCCCGAGCCTGCTCGAGGATCGCAGCCACGTCACCGACGGGACGGCAAGTAGACGACGCGATCTCCTCGAACGACGCGGCGACGTACAGGAGGTTCTTGCCGGTGAACTCGCCCTGGGGATCGAAGGGCGCATTGCCGTCGGCCAAGACGCCGAAGCGTTGACGGACGAGGGGCGCAGCCTCCGCCAGCAGCGCCCCGACGTCATCGTCGCGCCACAGGTAGAAGGCGCCCTCGGACTTGTGGGCGCCGGCCTGGCCCGCGTGCTCGGGCGGCAGGCTGTCGGCATCCTCGGCGCTGTAGAATCCTCCCGCCGAATCGGTCATGTCGCGCGCGACGTACCGCAGCGTGTCGTCGGCGACGTCCGCGTAGACGGGCTCCCCTGTGACCTGCGCCGCCTCGAGGCAGGCCAGCACGAGCTGAGCCTGGTCGTAGAGCATCTTCTCGAAATGGGGCACACGCCACCCGGCATCCACGGCATACCGGTGAAAGCCGCCGCCGATGTGGTCGCGCATCCCCCCGAGCGCCATCGCCTGCAGCGTGCGCAGCGCCATGTCACGCGCGGGTTCGCTGCCGGTCCGCGCGAATTCACGGAACAGGAACAGCAGCTCGGTCGGCCGCGGAAACTTCGGCGCGCCGCCAAACCCGCCGCGGCGGGCATCGAACGCCGCCTCGAAGTCCCGGACGGCGGCATCGAGCGCCTCGACGCCCGGGATCGCCTTCACGGGCGATGACGAGGTGAACCCGCGAAGCCGCCCGACGATTTGATCCGCCGACTGCTCGATGCTGGATCGGTTCTCCTGCCACGCCCGGCTGATCTTTGCCAGCACCTCGCCGAATCCCGGCCGGCCGTAGCGCGCGTCCGGCGGAAAGTACGTCCCTCCATGGAACGGCTTCAAGTCGGGCGTGAGCCACACGCTCATCGGCCATCCGCCTGACCCGGTCGTCGCCTGAACGAACAGCATGTACACGCGATCCACGTCCGGCCGTTCTTCGCGGTCGACCTTGATGGAGACATAGCCGGCGTTGAGCAGGGCCGCAATCCCGGGATGCTCGAACGACTCGTGCTCCATCACGTGGCACCAGTGACAGGTCGAATAGCCGATCGACAGGAAGATCGGCTTGTCCTCCTGTCGCGCGCGCGCGAACGCCTCGTCGCCCCAGGGGTACCAGTCCACGGGATTCCCGGCGTGCTGCAGCAGGTACGGGCTCTTCTCCTGCGCGAGACGATTGGGCATGAAGTTACGACGCGTTGACGGGGGGATGGGGTCCATGCCGTTCGCGTCGCAGCCGGGCGAACGCCGCCGTGAACTCCACGCCGTACAGGAGGATGACCGCCGAGATGTAGATCCACACGAGGAACCAGACGACGGTGGCGATCGATCCGTGCACGCTGGCTCGCGCCCAGTGGCGCACGTACCAGGAGAAGCCCTCGAAAGCGACACGCCACGCCAGGGCGGTGATCACAGCTCCGGGCCACACATCGCGCCAGAGTACCCGGGTGTTCGGGACGAAGAAGAAGATCATGCCGACGACCAGCACGAAGAGCATGAACGCCAGAAGCCGGCTCGCCCACCCCGTCAGCATGTGGAGCCCCGGATACTGCGCGAACAGCATCGCCGACCAGGTCGTGCCGCGGATGCTGGCGGTGCTCAAGATCAACAACGCGGCAAACAGGAGGAGCGCAGCGGCGCTCATCATCAGCAGGGTGAACCAGCGGTGTCCCCAGAACGTGCGCGGCCGCTCGACGCTCCACGCGTGATTGACGGCGGTGCTGATCGCGCCGAAGACGCCCTGCGAGGCCCACAGGAGCCCGATTGCGCCTCCGAGCCCCAGCCGGATCCGCGTCTGCGAAAACGTGTCGAGATTGTTGGCGATGAAGTCCGGCTGCGCGGGGAAATACCGGAGCACGAACTCGAGGACCTGCCCGCGGGCGATCTGCCCGGCCGCGAACGACCCCAGGACGGACATCGACAGCAGCATGAACGGCAGGAACGACAGGAGCGCGTAGTACGCAATGGCGGCCGCGTGCGTCAGGTCGTCGCTGCCGTACGCCACTTCCACGACGCCGCGCCACGCAGCCCGGCCCATGAGCCCGGCGCCCTCGCCGGTCTGCCCCAGCAGCCGGCGAATGCGCTCGAACAGCCACATCACGCCGTTGATTCGAGGCTCGGCCTGCGCCACGTCTGGGGCCTGTTCGTCTCGTCCTAGTAGGCAGCCGGCGGACGCCCGGGCCAGCCAGCCGGGGGCTTCATGACGCCCCGCTTCAGGTCTTCCACCGCCATCCAGCTTTCGGCGGCCGCAAGTTGCGCCTTCTCGACGGCTCCCCGGAACCGCCGCACTTCCCGCAGCATGTCATCCATGCCGGGCTCAAGGCGTTCGCGCACGCGGCGGCCATCCTCGGTCAGAAAGAGGAAGCCCGCCAGTCCACCCAGCATCGCGCCCACGCACGCCGACAACAAGACCCGCGACCGGTCGTCCACTTCTCCTCCTTCTGTACGCCAGCGGACCCGTGTGCCGACAACATACCGCAACCGGTATAATCGGCGCTACTCCCATGGATGTCCTCGACACGCGCGTGAACGTCAGCAGCGACGAGCTCGTGCAGCCGGGTGTGTCCCTCGTGGAGATCGCGTGACGACCGATCTCGTCGTTGCCGGGCGTCGCCTCGAGGTGGCGGCGCATCCGCCGACGGATGCCTCCGCGCCCTGGGTGGTCTTCCTGCACGAGGGGCTCGGCTGTGCCGGCCAATGGCGCGACTTCCCGGCGCGTGTGGCGAAGGCCACGGGCTGCGGCACGCTCGTGTACAGCCGTTGGGGATACGGCGGCTCGGATCCAAGGCCCGCGCCGTGGCCGTCCGACTTCATCGACGTCGAGGCCGACACGATGCTGCCCGGACTGCTCGACGCGGTCGGCGTGACGCGGCCGATCTTCTACGGACACAGTGACGGCGGCACGATCGCGCTGCTCTTCGCGGCTCGCCGGCCTGGTGCGTGCGCCGGCGTCGTGTCGGTCGCCGCGCACGTCATGCTGGAGGAGATGAGCGTGTCGGGCATCGAAGGTGCCCGCGCGCGATTCGCCGCGGGCGCCCTCCGCGAGTCGCTGCGGCGCCACCACGGCCGGCACACCGACGATACGTTTTTCGGGTGGGCCGACACGTGGCTGCATCCCGGGATGCGCGGCTGGGACATGCGTCCCGAACTCCGAGCCGTTCGCTGCCCGGTGCTGGTCATCCAGGGCCGAGACGATGACTTCGGGACACTGGCCCAGGTGGATGCCATCACGCAGGGTGTCAGCGGCCCTTCGTCCGCGCTCGTGCTCGATCACTGCGGACACACGCCGCACCGCGAACAACCGAAAGCGGTGCTGGCGGCGGTGGTCGAGTTCGTGGGGGGGATTCAGAGACAGACGCACCCCGGGGCCTGAAGTCCACGGGCTACACCTCACCACTGCCTGCGCCTCCCGCCTCTCGCCCCTCGCCTACTTCTTCGTGCTCCCCTTCACTTCCGCCTTCCGAATCTCGACGGCGCCCGCCTTCTCGAGATCGGTGATGGCCGTCGCGACGGCCTCCAGGTCGATATCCGGGTACTCCGCCCCGACGACCCACGCGAACTTGAAGTCGTTGGTGCTCGTCGTGACGTTGCCGTATTCCGCGCGGACGGCGTTGTAGATGTCGAGAATGCTGCGCGTCCCGTCGATGAAGCCCGACACTTCGAAGGACGCCAGACCACTCAGCCCACCACCCCCACTTCGTCCTCCGCCTGCGCCAGGCGCGCCGCCGCGCCCGCCACCCCGTCCCTCGGCCTGCTGGCGTTCGGCCAGCTTGCGCGCCTCGTCTGAGAACGTTTTGAACTTCTTCACCGGGACAAGCAGCGCCAGTTCCTGCGCCCTGAGACTGGGGACGGCGACGACTGGCTTGATTCCCAGCGCCGCGGCCTGCGACTTGAACACCGCTTCGACCATGCCGGCCTCGGCGTTTCGAACGCCCTCGAGCCCGGCAACGGCCGCCTTGACCGTGGCCTGGACGGACGCGTCGCTGGCGACGGTCAGAGCCGACGTCACGCCGCCCCTCGCACGCTGGAAGGCCCCGGCAATCTTGTTCTGGACCGCCGCGTACTGATCGGGAAGTTTCGCCGCGTCACGGCCGAGTAGCCTGATGCTCTGCCGGGCGACCTCGCTGATCCACTTCGCGCCGTTCGCCGTCGATTCCCACGCCAACGCCTTGGCCTCGGCCGGCCCCGCGGTCGCGAGGTAGTAGAACGCCGACGCGCCGACGAACCCGATGCGCTTTGTCTCGGTGGCGTCGGTCATCTCGACGGTGTCCGCGCTCGAGTGATAGAAGTTGTCCGGCCAGTGGTTGAACTGCATGGCCGGGATGCCCGCCGCCAGGAACACCATGTGGTCGCTGTTGGCGATGTACGGCACGAGCCGGTAGTTGAACGGCGCGTTGTTGCCCGTGGGCGTCCGGATCTCCGTCTGGTCGACGAACTGCAGCAGGTTCGCGACGAGATCGTTGAGGAACGACGGCACCGAGTCCGGCGTCATCTTCATCCGGAGATACGAGTCGGTCTTCTCGAGGTCAGTCCCGGGCATGTCGTAGTTCATCGCGGCCAGGAGGCGGCCTTCCAGTTCGGGGTGCTGGAACATGTACGCCCGCGACCCGGAGATTTCCGGCACCCAGAGGAACCGGAGGGTCCGCCTGGGTTGGGGCAGCGCGCCGTCCCGTATCAGCCTCGCCAGCGTTCGGGCAACCTCCATCGTCGTCCCGACACCGGAACAGTTGTCGTTTGCGCCGGGCGTCGCGATCGTCTCGAACGCATGGGCCACGGTCAGCAGTTCAGCGGCGGCGGGATCGGATCCTGGAATGATCGCCGAGACGACGTTCATCTTCGACGGGTAGCGGCGCGTCCTGACGTGGGCGCGCATCACCACCTTCTGACCGCGTTCGACGTAGGACTGCAGCTCCAGCATCTGGCGGATCGACAGCACGAAACCGAAACCGCCGCGCTCGGTGCGGGGCTGCACCGACGACCATCCCAGCTGGTCCAGCGTGAACCCGGCGGAGTTCTCGCTGACGCCGGCACTGCCCGTGCCCAGCGCTCCGGCCGCCCCCTTCTGGTTCACCGCGTTGTTGAATACCTGGCCCACGCCGGTCGTTCCGAAAACGATCTTCCCGGCCACATCCTTGCCCGCGTAGTCGGCCTCGCGCCCCGCGCCGACGTAGATCATCTCGGCCTCGACGTCCGCGCTCACGCTGCCCTTGGCCAGCGACGTGGCCACCTGGTTGACGCTCGCGATCTTCTTCTGCACCGGTTGCACGAGCCACAGGTCGCCCTCCTCGGCATCCCATTCGTCGCCGGCCGGATAGGTGTCGACCCGCACGTCGGACAATCCGTAGCGCCGGGCCTCGGCGCTGATGTAGTCGGACTCGAAGTAGTTCCCGGTGTACTCGGCCTCCGCGCGATCCCGGTTGGCCGACAGCATCTGCACGTGGAGGCGGGCCTGCTCGCCCGAGTACTCGTTCAGGATGGCGTCGCGAATGGCCGGCGGCACGAGACACCGATCCGGCGGAGCCTGGCCGGATGACGTCACGACCAGGCCGGCTAGCACCGCAATCGTCGCCGCAATCACCCCCCGCCGAGATTGTGCGGTCTGCATGCGCATGAGATCCCCCCACTCACAGTTCAACGCGTTCGACACTACCGCCGGATTGCGCGGCGAGCATAACACAGCGCTCCGGGCCGTCATGGGTGGGTCCCTTCACGATTCCCTCCACCGGGGCTATGCTGTCAGTAGCCGTCAGCGTTGGTTTCAGAACCTGTGTTCGCAGGGCTGAAGCCCTGCGCCACACCTGCAACTGCAGTCGAATCGAGTGAGCTCTTGGTGCAAAGCCCTGCGCCACTCGGTTGTGAAACCGCTTCTCGTCACGGGGAGGTCAGAGGTGCTCAACCGCCATGTTCGGACGTGGATCAGCGTCGTTACCGTGTTCGCCGCTGCGATGGTCGCGATGCCCGTGT
>JAPKZP010000455.1:2281-3187 GCA_026393735.1 Acidobacteriota bacterium | reverse complement strand
GAGCTTGAGGGACTGGTACGCGGCGTCCATCACGTGGCACGCCATGTCGCCGAGGGCGCCGCAGCCGAAATCCCACCACGCGCGCCAGGCCGTGGGATGGTAGGTCGGGTGATAGGGGCGCATGGCGGCCGGTCCGATCCACAGGTCCCAGTCCATGCCCTCAGGCACGGGCGGCGTATCGGTCGGGCGCGGCATGCCCTGCGCCCAGATCGGCCGGTTGGTCCAGCAATGGACCTCGTGCACCTTTCCGATGGCGCCGTCCGCAATCCACTCCTCGATGAGCCGGACGCCCTCGCCCGAATGGCCCTGGTTGCCCATCTGCGTGACGACCTTGTACTTCCGCGCCGCCTCCGTGAGCGCCCGGGCCTCCGACACGGTGTGCGTCAGCGGCTTCTGCACATAGACGTGCTTGCCGAGCTGCATCGCGGCCATCGCCACCACGGCGTGCGTGTGATCGGGCGTCGCCACGACCACGCCGTCGATGTCTTTTTGCTTCTCCAGCATCACGCGATAGTCCTTGTAGAACGCCGCGCGGGGGACCGCCTGGTGGAGCTTCGCCGACGCTTCTCGCGCGGCCTCGCTGTCGTCCACGTCGCAGAGGGCGACGATGTTGACGTTGGGCAGTTTGAGGAGGGCGTTGGTGTTGCTGGTGCCCTGGCCGAACCGGTAGCCGACCGTGGCGATGTTCACCCTGTCGCTCGGCGCGACGTAGCCGGTGCCGCCGAGCACGTGTCGCGGCACGATCATGATGCCGGCGGCCACGGCCACGCTTTCCACGAACGTCCGGCGCGACAGGAGCGCGGGTTGCGATTTGTCATCGTCCATGATGGTCTCTCCTCCGGCAGATCCTACTCGCACAGGAACTCGTTCGCCGTCTCAAAATGCCTCAGCGTCCCGTCCAGGGTC
>JAPKZP010000455.1:0-2249 GCA_026393735.1 Acidobacteriota bacterium | reverse complement strand
CAGCCGCTGAATAACCTCTCCCGGAGAGGTTTGCCGCCGCTGCGCACGGTTGGCAAGATCTGAAAGCCTCTCAAAACCTCTCCGGGAGAGGTTATTCGCGCCCGGAAGTGACTGGCTCCGTCGGTCACATTCACTCCCCGGCTCCTGCTACGGCGCCACGACGGCGGTGCGCGAGGCGAGGAAGCGATCCCAGAGCGTGCGCTCGACATACAGCGTCAGGAATACTCCGGGTCGGAGGCCGTACATCTCCGCCACGTACCTCTCGCCCAGCACGGCGTCAAGCGCCGGCGCATTCTCCTGTGACGCAATCAACACGGGCGCGCCGCCCGGCAGGTCGGTTTCGGACGCGCGTGCCCAATACCCCACGCGAGTCATGCGGCGCAAGTACCACGGGAGCGGCCACTGCTCGTACGGTCCGGCCAGCAGCTTGATCAGCATGCCGGAGCGGCTCGGGTCGACTTGAGACAGATCGTTCACACGCTGCACGAGGCGCATGAAGTCGGAGCTGGTGTGCACGTAGGCGTAGGGATTGCGCGGGTCGGCCCCATACCGGACGCTCGCGCTCCAGCTCTGGGCCGCAAGATGGCAGGCGCCGGCCACGAGCACGACTGCGAGCACGCTGCGGGCGAACCGCGACCGCGCGGCTTCGGCGAGCGCCGCGGCACCGTATCCGGCGACCAGGATCAGCGCGGAGTAGAACGGCAACAGGTTCCACGGCGTCTTGTAGCGCACCGCCGAAAAGGCCACGGTCGTGATGACCGCATACAGGGCGATGTAGCGCGGCCAGAATCCCGCGGCCTCCCGCGCCGCGGACACCAGGCCGGCGATCGCCAGCACGAGTACGAGCCCTTCGGTCCAGACGAGCCCACCCGACGCCGAGTACGACAGCAGGCCGAGGTAGTAGGACCACGGTTGCGCGTGGGTCCCGGGGCCGACGCCGCGGCCGATGTAGGTCCCGAACGCGAGAAACGACTCGACGAGACCCGAGGGGTACCTGAAGAACGACGAGAAGAAGACGAACGAAACCAGCAGCGCTATGGCCACCAGCAGCAGGAGCTGCGCTCTGCGCTTGACGCGCGGGACGGAGGTCGCCGGTGCCGCTTCTGTCTTCGCCGTCCACATCCGCGCGATCGCCAGCGCGAGCAATGCCCCGCCCGCGACGATCACAAAGGTCTCCTTGGTCGCGTACGCGAGGCCGGCGAACGCCCCGGCGGCGGCGGCCGACACCGCTCCAGGCCGCCGTGCGTACCGCCCCAGCGCCATCACGAACGCCAGCGAGAAGGGGCACGAGCCGCACGGTGTACTCGTCCAGCGACGCCAGCGTCGCCTGCCCGCGGGCCCAGGCCATCGGCAGCGTCAGGTAGTAGAGCGTCGGACCGTGATGATCGGTGGCGTCGTACCGGTAGTCGCCGCTTTCGAGGAGTTGGCCGAACTTGACCGCCTGGTTGGCCTCGTCGTGATGCATAGGCCGCGCGTCGAGGCTGGCAAGACGTAACGCCAGCCCCACGACGAGCGCCACGGCCAACAGGCTGCCATAGGCGGCTTTCGTCATGTCAGCGGCGTGCCGTAGACCTCGATTTCGACGTAGTGATTCAGGTCGTTCGCGGTGTTGCCGTTCGAGTAGAGCCGCACGTACCGTGCCTTGACCGCCTTCGGATCGAACAGCCGGCCTTCGGCGACCTCGATGTACTCCTTGTCCCTTCCGATGCCGAGGCCCGAGGTGTTGTCGTGGTCGTTGTTGAAGATGGTGGTGACGCCTTTCAGGAAGTCCCTGTCGTCGGATACCTGGATAACCACGTCGCGGTAGACGCGGGCCTGACTGTGATAATGCCACGCGAGGATGGCGTGGAGCGCATGCGACGCGCCGAGGTCGATCTCGACCCACTGCCTCCCCGGGCCGAGTTCGACGAAGTACCCGTCGCCGCCTTGCTTCTCGCCGTCGGTGATCATGTCCAACTCACCGATCACGGGCTGCGTGTCGCTGGCCTTCACAGGACGTTTCAGCGACAGGAGCTTCGTGCCCGCGGGCACCATGAACGGGCCGCGTGGCTTGCCGGTGATGGGTTCCAGGTTGGCACTCTTGATATTCGTCGGGGTCCCGATAAACATCGGCTTGGGCAGTTTCAGCTTCAGCTCCACCTGGTTCGTGGCCTGCTGAGCCACGAGTGGCGCCAGCATAACGGTCAACAGGAACGGACAAACGACAAGTCTCTTCTGCACGTGGATCCTCACTCTTCTAACGAGCCGTG
>JAPKZP010000511.1 GCA_026393735.1 Acidobacteriota bacterium | reverse complement strand
TCGAGCTGCATGCCGTCGCGTTCGACGAACTCGGGATTGATGAGGGCCATCAGGCCGTCTCGTGAACGGCCGCCGCAGACATCGACGACGAAGACGCGCAGGGGGATGCCGATCTGCGGCGCCGCGAGGCCGACGCCCGGCGCGGCGTACATCGTCTCAATCATGTCTTTGATGAGGTCTCCGATCTCGCCAGTCACTGTCGTCACGGTCTCGGCGTGCTGGTGGAGGACATGGTCACCGTATTTCGCGATCGGGCGGATCATGTCGTTGGCGCTCCCGGCGGCGGGGTGAACCGGTCGCGCGCCCGCTGTATCCACTCGGCATGACGCTGGCGAAGATCCGCGACCGCGTCTCCGCCAAAACGCTCGACGAGCGCGTCGGCGAGGACGAGCGCGACCATCGCCTCTCCGACGACGGAGGCGGCCGGCACGGCACAGATGTCACTGCGCTCGAGGGCAGCGGGCTCTTCGGCGAGGGTCGCGAGGTCGACCGAGCGCAGCGGCTTCATCAACGTCGCGATCGGCTTCATGAACGCGGTGGCGCGGACGTCTTCCCCGTTGGTGACGCCGCCCTCGAGTCCTCCCGCACGATTGGTCGGCCGCGAGAGGAGTATCCCCGCCGGTGCGCCGCCAGCCTTCGGCGCCCGCACGATTTCGTCGTGAACGCTCGACCCCGGGAGGCGGGCCGCGTCAGGGCCGATGCCCAAACCCACCGCCTTGATGGCAGGAATCGACATCAGGGCCTGCGCCAACCGGCCGTCAAGCCGCCGGTCCCACTGCGCATAGCTGCCCAGCCCGGCGGGTACCCCATGCGCCACCACCTCGAACGATCCGCCGAGCGTGTCGCCTGCTTCGCGGGCTGCGTCGATGGCCGCGATCATGCCGCGGCTGACGTACGCGTCGACGCATCGCGTCGGGCTGTCGTCAGGCAGCCCGGCAATGCGGTCGAAGGTCACGGGCACGGCATCGATGGCCACGGGCCCGATGGCCGTGACGTGGCTGACGATCCGGACGCCGACCTGCTCGAGCACCTGACGCGCGACGGCACCCGCCGCCACGCGGGCGGCCGTCTCTCTCGCACTGGCGCGCTCGAGCACATCCCGAAGGTCCTGGTGGCCGTACTTCAGGGCGCCCGCGAGATCCGCGTGGCCGGGCCTCGGCCGGGTCACCGGCGCCCGGTGCGCTCCCGTCGCGTCCTGAGGCGGTTCGGGGTCCGGGTGCATGGTGAACTGCCAGTTCACCCAGTCGCGGTTCTCAATCGTCATCGCGATTGGAGCACCGGTGGTGCACCCGTGGCGCACGCCGGCCACGACGACCGCCGTGTCCGACTCGATCGCCATGCGGCGGCCACGTCCGTAGCCGCCCTGCCGTCGCCGGAGTTCGCGAGTGATGGCACCCGTGTCGAGGGTCAGGCCAGCGGGCACCCCTTCGACAATCACGACCAGCATCCGGCCGTGCGATTCGCCGGCTGTCAGAAATCGCAGCATTACGCGGCTATTCTATACGAAGTTATTGCACCCGATTCGGCACGGCCAGCCGTGGCCCACCGGTTTCGTCAGGGATTTCCCGCCGTCTAGCGCGGGCGTCGATCTTGCACCCTCCTCGCGTGTTCACGCCTGTGCGTGTGAAGGAGGCCTGCACGTGGTCGAACCCCTCATCCTGGCGCTGGACCGGTTTGCCGGCACTGGCGGGGAGACCGCCATCGATCTGGCTACGGGTCGCCCCGTCTGCCTGCTGCGCGAACGCCTTGGCGATGTGCAGCGGCAACGCGTACGCGTGACGCGCGCGGCCGTTGTGGCCTCCGTCCGCCATTGGTCCATCGCGCCCCTCCTCGACTATGGGCCCGATGGCCCCGACACGTGGGTCGACGCGTTCAGCACCGTGTCCATCTCGGTGCTGTCTGGATGCGGCGGGCCTGCCGCGGATGGCGCGACCGAATCGATCGATGCCGGACGCCGCCTGCTGGCGGCGGCAGGCGTGACGATCGCAGCCTGCAACGTCCGCGTGGGCTGCGACGACGCAGGGCGCTGCCTGCTCGTGCCGCAGGCCTACGCGGAATCCTCGGAAGTGGGCCTGGAACCGGACGTGGAACGTGAGCTTGGGAAATCGTCTCGACCGCTGCTGGCGGCGGTGCTGCAGCGGCGGGACGAACTCGATCAACTGATCGACGTACTGGAAGACAGCAGAGCCACGGGGCCTCGGCGGCTCATCGTCGAGGCCCCGGCGGGCGCCGGTGTCTCGACCCTCCTGCTGACCTTCGCACGCGAGGCTCGACTGCGGGGTTTCGTGCCGGTGTCGAGCCGGCTGTGCCGTGACTCGGTGATGTCGGGGAGCTGTGCCCGCGTCCGCCGGTCGTCGCTCGTCGGCTGCCTGGAGCGCCGTCACATCGTGGTGCTCGACGATCGACGCAGCGCCCCTGCATGTGCGGCCGACAGGGAGGCCGAGGCAGCGGCGCGCTTCCTGGCGGAACTGGGGTCTGCCGACGGCCGGCCGCACCTGGTCGTGAACGTGGTGGCAGAGCCGTCCGCCGGGGCCCACGTGCGGGTTGGCCCCCTGCGCAGCGACCTGCTGCGACGCTGCACGGTCGCGGTGGGTGTTGCACCGGCGGACTTTGCGCATACGGTCGATGATGCTGCGCTGCGCTCCGCTGGCCTGCCAGGCCCGTATGTCGCGGCGCTCGCGAGCGGCATCGGAGACGGTCCCAACGACAGTCCATATCGCGCATCCGGCCGAGCCGCCGCGCAGGTGCGAGAGACACCCGCGGCGGCGGCGCCATTGCCCCCTCAGGGCGCTCGCGTGGGCCACCCTGGCGCAGGGCACGTTGCGGCGGCCATTGCCGATCGAAGCCGGCAGCTGGCCGCGCGAGGGCGGCACGCAGCAGCCGAGCGGTTGCTCCGCAGGTGTCTGGGGGCGTTGCGTCGCCGCGGCCTGTTCGGCGAAGCTGGAGCCGTCGCACTGCAGCTGGGCCGGCTGCTGGCGACTCGCGGCCGCTTTCGGGCCGCATGCGAGACGTTCGAGCAGGCACGTGTACTCCATGACTCCGACGGGCATGTCGTCGGCGTGATTGCATCGCTCATGCATGCCGGGCAGGCCCGGCTGCATGACGCGCAGTTCACGGCCGCGGAGGCGACGCTGCACACGGCAATTGTCGCCGCCGAACAGGCGGGCATCCGGCGCCTGGCCGACGCCGCCCGCCTTCTCCTCGCGGGATGCCTGCTCTCCAAGGGTGACCCGGTCGCCGCGCTTGCACTCGCCGACCGCGTCCGGACGCCCGATCTACGCAGCCCCGAGCCTGGCGCGGCCGTTGCCGAGCACCCGGTGGAGAGTCATGGCGCCGGCCGGGCAGACTGGGATCACCCGTCCCCCGGGCTCTGGATTCCCCCTGGCCTTCAGGCCGTGCCTGTTGAGATTGCCGTGCGCGCAGCGCTGGCAGACCGCGACGTGGGCAAAGCCGCCAGGTGCCTCGCCGCCTGGCGTTTGAGGGCGGCTTCGGAACCAAGCGGCGCCATCGCGGTCGCGGCACTCGACGTACTCGTCAAAGGCGCTCTCGGCGATGCCGAAGGCGCGGCGCGTGCGTGTGACGCAGGAATCCGTCAGGCCCGCGACGCGCATTTGCCGGTTCATGCGATGGAGCTTCGGATGTCGTACGCGAGAGCGCTCGCCGACGCGGGCGACTCCTCGTCGGCGCTTCAGCAACTGCGGCGCGTCGACCGTCGCGGGATCACCCGGCTTCCGGGATTGGTCAGCCAAGACCTGGTTGCACTCCGCGCGCGCCTGCGCGGTCCCGACCTGTCCGGGCGTCCAAGTAGGTCTTCGGAGGACCACGTGGACGCGGCCGCGGTGCTTCGCCTCCTCCGGCTCTGGCAAGACGCCGACGACGATCGGATCGCGACCGCCGGGGTGTGCGATGTCTTGCGGGACGTGCTGGCGGCATCGGCGGCGACGGCGTTCGTCATCGGGGCAGACGGACCGCGTGCGGTCGCCAATGCCGGCAGCCGGCCGTGCCGGCCGGCGCTCGTCGACCGCTGTGGCGGCGGGCTGGACACGGTCGGCCCCGAGACCACCTGCGCGGGAATCGAGGCCGCGGCGCGGG
>JAPKZP010000581.1 GCA_026393735.1 Acidobacteriota bacterium | reverse complement strand
CCCGGCGGCGGTGCCGGCGGGCACGACGTCCTATTCCGGCCCGATGTCCACCGTGCCGCCGCCGACGGGCAGTTCGTTCACTCCCCGTCCCGCGCCGGGCGTTGGCGGGACGCCCGCGGCACCGAGCACGGGGGCCGATCGCGCGGGCGGGACGGGTCGCACGGGCGGATCGGGGGGCAGCCGGCCGGCAGATGTCCCGCGACCGGTGCCGGCCGCCGATGTGCGCGTCGATCGCGAGCCGCCGGCGCCGCCGCCCCCTGTCCAGCCCGCGCCAACGACCGCCGCGCCGGCAACGACGACCTCCACGACGCCCGTCCCGGCGCCGACACCAGCTCCGCCGGCCGCCCCTGGCGAAGCGGTGCTGCGCGCGGACTTCGAGGGCCCGGCGTACGCGGTCACCCTGTTCTCCGGCGACTCGCGACTCGGCCGGATCGACGGAGCAGGCGGGGGCGTCACCGTCGATCCCGGCACGTACCGAATCCGCGCGGTGAACGAGACGATGTATCTCAACGCCGACCTTGGAACGGTAACGCTCCGAGCCGGAGAGCGGCGCGCGCTTTCGATCCCGGGTTCGGCTAGCGCCGTGTTCAGTGTCAAGGGCGAGGACTACACCGGGGTCCGCGTCGTGATCGACGGCCGGCAGGTGCCCGGGCCGTACCCGGCGCAGATTGCCCGCATCGCCGCGGGTCCCCATCGCGTGGTGTACAGGTGGCTCGGAGGCGCGGCGGCGGGGCGTGAAATCGCCGACACCATCACGGTGTCGGCCGGTGGCCACTTTCTCGTTCGGGCGGTACCGGACAATGAGCAGATCGTTGTACAACAGCTTCGCTAGCCGGGCGTGGCGTGCCGCCGGCGTCGCGCTGGGGTGCGTGGCGCTATCGTCCGCCGCGTGGGGCCAGACTGCCCCCCGCACCGCCGCGCCTCCTCCCCCAGCCGGCGCCGGGTCGCTCCTGTCGCAGGCGGCAAGCGCCGAAGCGGAACTCCGGATCGATGTCGCCGTCGATCGGCTCTACGAGCTGCTCATCGAACATCCGGGCACTGGTGATGCCCTCACGGCACGCCTGCGTCTGGCGAGACTCCAGGCGCTCTCGGGCAACCTGCCCCAGGCCATCCTCGAGTGTCAGTTGCTCCGGGACGAACTGCCCGCGGATCACCCGCTGCGCAACGAGGCCATCGAGTTGGCGACGCTGCTTGCGAGGCGCCTTCGGGCCAGCGTGCCCGGGCAGATCTACTTCCCCACGTTCGAGGGCGTCGTCGCCCGGGGCGTGCAGGCGATGGACGAATCGCGGGCGATCGTCTTCGAGGGCGAGGCCCGCTTCGTGCTGCTCGACGAGGGCGCGGGCCGCGTCTACCGCGTCGGGGCCGACACGGCGACAGCGGTCGCGGTGCCTCAGGAACCGTCGGCGGTCGCGGTGATGCCCGATGGCTCCCTTGCGGTCGCCGGCAAGACGGGCCTGGCGACCGTGCCTCCGTCCCGCACGGTTCCGTTGGGAGGCACGTGGGGCGGGAAGGCGCGCCAGGTGAAGAAGGTGCGCTCGATGGCTGCGCTTTCGGACGGCAGCCTGCTGGTCATCGACAAGGACTCCGACGGTGTACTGAAGTGCCAGGCCGCGACAGGCGTGTGCGCGCAATGGGGTCCCATCGGCAAGTTCCGGGTCGTCCGCGTCGGCCCGACCGACTGGGTCTACCTGCTCGACGACCGTGGGCAGTCGGTGCGGGTGCTGGATGCCTCGCAGCGCCAGATCACCGTGGTCGGGCCGATCGTCGGCGGCACGAAGCTCGAGAAGATCGAAGATCTCGCGGTGGACCGCGCCAACGGGTTCTACCTGCTCGACACCAGCCTCAAGCGCGTGTGCGTGCTTCACATGCGGACTCAGCCGGACGGACGCCTTGGCGCCGTCCTGGCCACCACCATGGCTCTTCCGCAGGAAGGCGATCGCGCCTACAAGAATGCGTCGGCCGTCGGCGTGAGCCCGTCCGGCCAGGTCTACGTCGCGGGAAAGTCGTCGCCCCGCATGATGAGGTTCCGATGAGGTGGCGTCCGTTGTCGATCGCGCTGGTGCTGTGCGCGGGCATGGCGAGTCCGGCCGTCTCCCAGGTGGCGGCGCCGCCACAGCCGGCGGCAGCAGCGGCTAGCCTTGCATTCCCGCAGACGGATCCGTTCATGAGCCGCGTAGAACGGGCCGGACAGTTGCTGGAGACCGACCCTCAGGCCGCCGTCGAATCCCTGGATCACATGGCGGTCGAGTCCATCGAGTTGCGCAAGACCCGGCCGCTGACGGCGGCCGAGCGCCCTGCGCACCGGCAGCTCTTCATCCTCCGGGCGCGGGCCCATCTGCAACTCTTGAACAACGAGAAGGTCGATGAGAGCTTCCGCGAGCTGCTGCGGGTCGATCCGTTCTTCAACCAGACGCTGGCGCCGCGCGAACAGGAAGTCTTCGACGGGATTCGCACGAAGGAGACCGGCCTGCTCGAGGTCAGCAGCAGCGTGCGTGACTGCAAGATCCTGCTCGACGGCATCGAGATCGGCGTCACGGGCGACGTGCCGGTGCGCGCGTCGCTCATCAACGGCACCTACCAGCTCCGGCTCGAGAAGCCTGGGTACCAGGGCGCCGGGGCTCGTCTGACGATCGTCGCCGGACAGACGCTGAACGTGCCTGACCTAGCGCCGCAAGCGCAGATCCCGCCGATCGCCTTCCTCGCAAACCGCGAGGGCGTCGAGGTGCTGGTCGACAACGCGCACGCCGGCGAGACGATGCGCGTCTCGGACCTGCGCGGGCGGCTGTCGGCCGAGGAATCGTCGGCGCTCGACCAGGCCATGGGCCTGGCCCGGTTCGATCCGGCCACCTCCTCGGGGTTTCTGCTTCGCGATCCGCCGGTGGACCGCTCCCTGAGCGTGCGCTTCCGCGGGGAATGCCTGATCGAGGAGTCGCGCACGATTGCGATCACGGCTGATGCCCTTGCGAAGCTGGACGCTGGGTCCCCGCTGCTCTGGTTCGGCGATGCCAGCACCATCCGGATGCGGCCCGACGTGGGCACGCTCCGCGTCAGCTCGATGCCGAGCGATGCCGATGTCTACGTCGACGGCCAGATGGCGGGCCGGACGCCCTTCGAGCGCAATGTCTGCACGGGGGAACACCGCGTCCGCATCCGTCATCGCATCGGGTCCTACGGCGTCAGCGCCGTTATCGCGCGGGGCCGAACCGAGATGATCGACGTCACGCTCAAGCCTGGCCTGGCCTTCCTCGGCGCCGTCGAGACAGTCCAGAACACGCTGCGTCCGGTCCCCGACCTGACGACCAGTATCGATCGCGCGGTGGCTTCGGCGGTCAAGAGCTTCAGGCTGGCGACGCTCGTGGATCTCCCGCCTGAGATCCAGCGCTGGAGCGATACCTCGACGGCCGAGCTCGTCGCCGCATCCGATCGGGCGGACACCGAGAACGTCAAGCGGCTGCTGAAGCTCGCCACGGAGAACTACGATGCACCGCTGCTGCTCGCCGCGGTTGCTCGCGGGCCGGCCGTCAGCGCCGAGACGCCAGTCGACCTGCTCCTGTTCTGGACCGATCACGCCGGTGCCGACCGTGTGCGCGTCACCAAGGTGTCGTCCGAGGCGTTGAATGACGTCGCGCAGCAGATCGACAAGCCGACCGACGCGTCGCAGCTCGTGTTCACGAACGACCTCGGCATGCGCCTGGCGGATTCCCTGCTGCCCGAGGCCCCGCTCGTCATCGTGTCGGTCGAAACCGGCAGCCCGGCCGCGCTGGCGGGACTCCGCGCGGGCGACGGCATTGCCCTCATGGACGGCGCCGCGCTGACGGCGGCGCAAGTGGGCGACCGCGTGCGGGACAAGAAGCCCGGCGAAGTGCTCAGCGTCAAGCTTGCCGGCGCCCAGGGCAAGCAGGTGGCGCTGCCCGTCCAGCGGCGGCCCCGGCGCGCACCGGTGTTCGACCCGACGCTGTTCGGCAACGCGATCATGGCGAAGCTGCAGGCTGCGGCGGCCATCGCGACGGGCCAGGCCGACCGCGACCTGCTGTCCTTCAGCCTGGCACTGGTGCACATGCGATTTAGCCAGTGGCGGACAGCCCTCGACCTGCTCAGCAGCCTGGCGCAACTGCCCGCGGGGCTTGGCGTCAGCCCGGCTGCGGCCCTCTATTTCCGGGCCCGCTGTCACCAGGAACTGGGCGAACGCGATCGCGCGCTGGCATTGTTCAGGGAAGCCGCATCGGCGGATGCCCAGACACTGGCCGACGACGGCGCAAGCGTCGGAACGGTCGTAAAGTTGCGTCTGGGCTTCCTCGGCGACGTCCCCCGCTCACCCGTCGTCCGGTAGGACACCGGTCCGCGGCTGTCGGCCGCGCCTCCCGTGTGGCGGGCCTCTCGTACGTAAGGAGAGCGTCCATGTCTACTGGCGTGCGTTCCCGCGCAACCTGTTCACCAGGATCCTCTGCCGGTTCGAACGATCCTGAGCGTCGCGTGCAGCGGCGATTCCCGGGCCTGCGTCGGCAGGATGGCGTGTCCACGTCGGAGGTTGTCGTCATCTCCGGCATGATGGTGGTCACGGTCCTCCTGGTCATGGGGATCTTCCGCACCGAAGTCACCAAGGCCGTCAACAATCTCTCCCGGTGTATCACCGGCGCCGTCACTGGCGACGTGAGCGGATGCGGTGGCGGAGGCGGTGCCGAGACCAGCCAGCGGGCCGCCGCGCCGTCGCCGGACACCGTCCCCGGGATGCGCAACGAGGGTGTCGCCAGGGGCCTGGTGCCGGTCGGGCCGGGAGGGCCCGGCGGTCGCGGGCCGGGAGGCCCGGGCGGCCGCGGACCCGGGGGACCCGGGAACCCTGCCGGGGGCGTGCCTCCACCAGGTGGCAACAGGCTGGGCGCAAACGTCCCCAGCGGCCGCGACAAGATCCCTCCGGATCAGCGGAAGCAGATGCAGGACCGGTTCAACCGGATCATGAAGATCGCGACGCCTGGCAACGACGGCGTCGAATCGAACTGGGACACCGGTGCGCGACTCTGGAACCGGACGACCGGCGGCGGTGCCCTGGAAGACGCCATGGACAACTCGGAAGCCCTTGGCGACCGGGCCTTCAACCATGGCATGCAGTCGATGCGCGATGCGAGGCAGAAATTCGACGCGGGTGACGTCGCGGGCTACAACGCCGCCGTCAGGGATGCGCAGAAGTGGTTTGGCGCGGCCGGCCGGAACTACTCCGCTGCGAACTCGGCTAAGGCGGAAATGGCGGGCCAGGCCGCCGACGAGGCGCAGTTCATCGCCGACAACGCCCGGAAGTTCAACACCGCGCTGTCCGCCGTTGCCAACCCCGTTGGATTCGCCACCGGCATGGCGGTCGGCAAGGGCGTGCAGTCGGTCGCCGAGGCTACGCTGCCGCCGGGCGCCGGCCGCGATCTCCTCGTCAGCGTCACGACAGCTGGCACGACGATCCTCCTCACCGGCGCGATGGGAAACCCGAACGTCGGGCTGAAGACCCTGCAGGATTCCGCCACCACGATGGCGGTCACCACCACGGTCCAGAACGCGGTGATGACCGGCGCCGAGAAAGGCGACTGGAGCGCCACCGGGCAGGAACTGGTCATCGCCGTCATCACCGAAGCGGTCATGCGCGCGCCGGTCATGCCGCCCAAGACCGCCGGCGACTCCCGGCGAAGCTTGAACGATGTCCTCTCCGTTGCCGGCGAGACCGGGGGCCAGCGAATCAAGGACGAGTTCACGGGGCAAGCAAAGGCCGACGCGACGAAGCTGGCGCACGACTCATCCGCGGAACTCGCCAAGCCCCCGGTCGCTGACGGAATCGAGGGCGCCGCCCAGGGGCAGTCGCATACCGCCAAGGACGACGGACCCAAGACGACGAAGGATCTTCCGCCAGCGAGCGACGATTTCAAGCAGAAACTGGAGAACACTACCCGGCCGAATGCCGACGAGAACAAGGGCACGTTCAACAAGGCGGGGATGAACGAGGACACCGGCGCCGACATCCTGCGCGGGAACCAGGCCTCGGGGGAGACTGACTACTTCAGGCCGGGCGATCTCAATGCGAGCAATCAGATGCGCAACGGTACGGCTATCGGCAAGCCGAAGGACTTGAAAGCCAATAGCGCCCCCGAGCTTCAGGGCGCGATCCCCGCTGACCAGACCAAGAGCAAGGCCGGCACGGCGCACCGGGAGGCGGAGGCGAAGTACGCGGAGGCGCAGGCGTCGGGCGACTCGGGCCGCATCTCGCAGGCCAAGAGGAACATGGACGAAGCGCGGGCGCATCTCGTGGCCGCGCAGGCGAACGTGAACAAGATGGTGGCGGAAGGCAAGGCCGTCGTACGGCGCGATCCCAAGACGGGCGCCGACATCCTGTGCGATCCGGCCACCGGTACGAGGTTCGTCTCCGACCACGACAAGGCCGCATCGACCGCCTCGCGCGACGGCGAACCGGTCCACAACTACGGGGACGCCGGCCAGGGCACGGCCGCGCAGGCCCAGAACTACGCGAACCAGCAGCACGCGCTCGGCAAGAACGCCAACTCGCAGACGCACTTCGAGCAGTCCACGAGTCCGAAGGAACTGAAGCTTCCGATGCCGGACAAAGTGCTCAAGGTCCCCGGCGACGGCAGCAAGCCGACGATCATCGAGGGGAAGGCGCGGATCCTGAACGACATGCGCAAGACGAAGCCCGACATGCGGGAGGGGCCGAACTGGCATATCGAGGCCGGCATCGCGGCGAAGGGCCAGGGCACGCAACGGACCGCAGGTACGACCGCCGGCAACAGGGCCATCGGTGGGAGCAACACGACCGCGAAGGACGACAAGGAGACGCCCAGGACGGTGCTGGCCAAGCAGGCGTTCCGCGAGAGCACCAGGCTCCAGGGGCAGAAGCAGTACGCCGTGGACGCGAAAAAGGCGGCCGCCGCCCAGGCGACGGACAAGACCAACGTCGCGGCGGCCGCGCGGCAGCAGCAGGTCGACGCGGCCGTTCCGAAGGACCGGGCGCAGACGGCGGCTTCGCAGCGGCAGGTGGCGGATGCCGTTGCCCGCCAGCGTGCGGCCGAGGATCGGGCCTTCGCGAACCCGACTCCGCAGAACGCGGCCGCCTTGGACAACGCCAGCAAGGATTTGCGCGGCGTCCTCGAGAGCCAGACCGACGAGCGCGGAGCGGCGGACACGGCGCTAGGGGGGACCTTCGGGACGCCGAGCGCTACGACGCTGCCGGCCACCAGCTTGCCGACATACCGGATCACGGCGAACGGCACCGGGAGTCCATCGTCGACTCTCGCCCGCTTCAACGCCTGGCTCATCAGGGCGAGGTCGAACACGGCTCACGGGCCTGTCCTGGCGTTGTGGCTCGCGCCCCTGGACGCTGGAGCGGACCCGCCCGAGCCCGCGGCCGAACGGCACATCAGCCAGAGCATGATGCACGAGCGCGTGCACGCCCACGCGTCCGCACCATGGCGCAGCGAGTTCGAGCGGCTGACGGCACTGCACGAAGGCGTGAGCCAGTACTTCACCGAGCGCGCGCTCGACCGGATGGCGACAAGCCAGACAGCCACGTACCCCGCCTTTGCCGCGCAGACGGACATTGCGAGCCGCATCGCTCGCCTGGTGGGACCGCGGACGTTGGAGATGGCGTACTTCCACGGTGACACGATCGGCCTGCACGCCGCCATGGGCCGGGTCATGGGGGCCAGGTCGCCACAGGAGGCCGTGGTGTGGGGGCGCACGCTGTTCGCTCGCGTGGGAGAGGCCATGAACGATGGCCACAACGAGCAGGTCGTGCAGATCCTGGCGACCTATGCGGGCCGGCCTCCGGCTCAAGTGTCCGCGCCGCCGGCTGCGGACCCGACGCCCCGCACGCGCTGACGGTCTCGGTGAGCAGTACACTCGAGGGAGCGCATCATGATCCGACGCCGCCACCTGATCAACGCCTGCAGCACAATCCTCGCCGCCATCCTCGGCCTGTCGCTGGCCGCGGCGATGCCGGGCTG
>JAPKZP010000786.1 GCA_026393735.1 Acidobacteriota bacterium | reverse complement strand
TTGCGACCGCGAGCTCAATAGCCTCCTGCAAGACGGCCACGCGCTGGATGCCAACGAGTCTCCGCTCAGCGGAGTTCACAATCATGCGCCGCGACGCGGCTGAGAGAGGGTAGCGCACTTGATCCAGGATCATCTGCTTCAGGACCAGAAGTGCGACCGATGCCTCTTCGTCCGTCGGATCCATCGCGACGGTGGCAATCTCCGAGACCGAGCGATCACCAAGCGCCGCCACGGCAGTGATGGCTCTGTTCCCCGTGCCCAGCCACGGCACGAGGGCGGCGATGATGTCTGGGTTCGCTGATTGACTGACTGCCTCGATCAGACTGAACAGGTACTCGCCCTCGTCCACCGGCGGGGCGAGCGATTCGGCTGCAAGTCGAGCCTGACGTCTCAGGCTGTTCTGCTCGCGCAGGCGTGCCAATTCCCTCGTAAGCGCCAACTCCAGAGAGAGCTGACGCTCAAGGAGTGGAATCGTGAGGACTGACCCGATCGCCGCCATGCGCTCGTTGTGCGAGTCGGATTCAAGACGCCCCGCAATCTGCTCCTGATCGGCCGGCACTCGGCCCAGTGTCCGATCGGCAAGAGCGAACGCCGTGGAGGGCATGGTTCTCCCTCCCCACCAGTCGGCGTGCACATGACTGGGAGACAATTCGTAGGGCTCGATCCATGCGCCAGCTCGAATCGCCGCGCCGCGGAGCAGGTCCCATTCGTCATAACTCCATGGGTGGTCCATGGACTTCATGTCTGCCGCGTCGCCGTATAGGTGCCGGCTGCTCGTCGCGCCGCGTATTGACGGATCGGCATTGCCATGGGGACAGCGGTAGCCGGAGGTGATCGTCACCCTGCCGCGGTTGTATTGTGAGCGGGTATTCTCGAGCCCCTCCCAGAGCACTTGTCTGATGATGCCCCAGGGTGGATGGCCGCTTCCTGGCAAGCGGTTCAGTTCGGTCCAGCTGAAGTTGGTGGTGCCGCCGCCAGTTGCGAAGTCGCTACACGTCGGAGTCCACGGCACCTCGTACGCGCGGTACTCGCTGATGATGCTGTCGCGCTCGTCTCCACAAGCCGTGGAGACGAGCAGGACCAGTTCGTTCGACGCGGCACCCAGGCCACAGGCATTCCTCGCACGAACGCGGACGTAGTACGTGCCCGCGCCGACGCCGGACGTGGCGAACGTCGTCCCGGTCCCGCCCAGGTCCACGTTCGCGAGGTTCGCGAGGCCCGGGGCCGAGCCGGCTTCGAGGACGTACGTGGTGGGCCCGCCGGCCGCCGCCGTCCAGCGGAAGGCCACGTTGCCCCCGCTGTTCTGAGTCAGCGTGAATCCACCGGGCGCGCCGGGTGGAACCGTGCACCCGCCGCCGCCGACGACCATGATCGCCTCGTTTGACGGCCCGCTCGTGCCCGCATTGTTGGTGGCCCGTACCCGCAGGTAGTACGTGCCGCTGCCGACCCCGCTCGCTGCAAAGGTCGTCGCGGTGTTCCCTGTCGAGAAGTTCGCGAGATTCGTCAATCCCGGGCCTGAGCCCGCCTCAATGGTATACGCCGCGGGCGCCCCACCCGTCGTTGGGGCCGACCACGCGAGTGCGACGCTGGTTCCCGACGCTGAGGCCGTCAACCCGCTCGGCGCGCCGGGCCCCTGGGAATCCACGTCGAGCCGGCCGATGCGGTTGCGGGTCGTTGTGCCGGTGCCGCCGCCGCCCAGTGTGGTGAATTCGCCGACGACGAGGATCCGCCCATCCGGCTGCACCGCCAGGGCCGCGACGAGATCGGTTGCACCGGGATTGAAGCCCGCGTCGAGCGATCCATCTGCATTGAGCCGGCCGATGCCGTTGCGCGCCGTCGTGCCCGTGCCGCCGCCACCAAGAGCCGAGAACTCACCTCCGACCAGGATCTTTCCGTCTGCTTGCACCGCCAAGGCCAACACGAAAAAATTCGCGCCGGGGTTGAAGCCTGTGTCGAGGGATCCGTCGGCGTTCAGACGGCCGATGTAGTTGCGCGCCGTCGTGCCCGTGCCGCCACCGCCCAGCATCTTGAAGGCGCCGCCGACCAGAATCTTCCCATCCCTCTGCACCACCAAGGGGTTGAACTGATCATCTGCGCCGGGATTGAAGCCCGCGTCGAGCGAGCCATCCGCATTGAGCCGGCCGATGTAGTTGCGCGTCGTCGTGCCCCTGCCGCCACCGCCCAGCGTCGTGAAATTGCCGCCGACCACGATCTTCCCATCCGGCTGCACCGCCATGACTTCGACGTAGTCGCTCGCGCCGGGATTGAAGAGCTCCAACCATTCGCCGACGTTGTCCGCCACCGCGTCCGAGTTGTAGAGGATCTCGTTGATTACCAGTGCGCTCGTCACCGGCGTGGTATCCGTTACGGTCTCGCCAACCACCTCGGGCTGCGCCTCGGACACCGTCTCCGCCAACGGGCTCTCCGTCCCCTCCGCGGGGGGCGCCGCTTCCACCGCCAGGTCCGCGCTGGAGCGCGGGTTGATCAC
>JAPKZP010000044.1 GCA_026393735.1 Acidobacteriota bacterium | reverse complement strand
TTCACGGCGAGGAGGACCGCGATGGACGCGCCCCCGAAGTAGTTCAGGGACACCCAGACGAAGTACTTCCGCCAGATCAGGTACGGGGACGTGCCGGTGTCCGTGGACACGGCGATCGCATTCAGCCCGCTGTTCATCACGAAGTAGACGGCGCACAGGACGAGCGCGGGCCAGCCGATCTGGGTGATCGTGGCGGGCGACAGGTAGAGCGGAGACACACCGGCGACGGCGTAGTAAATCCGGGACGCGACCCACATGGACAGCGCGGGCTCGCCCAGGTTGAAGGCGACGTGCCGGAATGCGCGGCGGCGACGGATGTAGGAGATCAGAAGTCCGTCGAGCGCCACGGTGACGACCGCAGGCGCGCTGCCGAAGAACAGCACGATGATGAAGAGAAAGGTCTCTGAGATCGACAGCGTGGCGCTGAGAGAAGGAACCTTGACGGCGAAGACGCCAGAGCCGATCGTGAGCAGCGCGAGGCCGATGAGCTGCAGGGGGACTGGCCCCGCTTGAAGCGTCATCAACGCATCGATGAGCGCTGCGGCGCCCAGTCCGAAGACCAGGGCGACGTACGCCTGATGCAGGCCCGATCGCCAGCCCGGAAGGCGATTCACGCGCGGCTCTCCTGCACGAGCGCAAATTCCGAGATCTTCCGGTAAAGGGTTTCGCGGCTGATCTGGAGCACCTGCGCCGCGCGCTTCTTGTTCCAGCTCAGGGCGCCCAGCACCTTGCTGATGTGCTCCCGCTCGACGTCCCGCAGGGGCACGAGGATCGGCGATTCCTGCCGTGCCATCTGGGTCGCCGGGTGCATGAACTGGAGATCCTTGGGACGGACGATGCCGTCATGCGCCGACAACGCGGCGCGCGAGACCGTCGTCTCGAGCTCGCGGATGTTCCCGGGCCATGGGTAGGCGAGCAACAGATCGAGGGCCTCCGGCGACAGCTGCCGGCCGTCGAGCGGCAGGCCGTGGGCGGCACAGTACCGCGCGAGGAACCGATCGGCGAGGACGGGAATGTCTACCGGCCGCTCGCGCAGCGCGGGCAGGCGGAGCGTGAACGCGTTGATCCGGTAGTACAGGTCCTCGCGGAAGGCGCCGTCAGACACGAGCGTCTCGAGCGGCCGGTTGGTGGCGCAGATCAGCCGGAAGTCCACATCGATGCTGGTCCGGCCCCCCAGGCGCTCCACGCGCCGTTCTTCGGTGACGCGCAGCATCTTGGCCTGGGCGAGCGGCGACAGGTCACCCACTTCGTCGAGGAACAGCGTGCCGTGATTCGCCAGCTCGATCCGGCCGGGCTTGCGCTCATAGGCCCCGGTGAACGCGCCGCGCTCGTAGCCGAACACCTCGGACTCGAACAGCGTGTCGGGCAAGGCCGCGCAATTCACCGCCTGGAAGGTCTCGAGCTGCCGGCTGCTCAGTTCGTGGATGATGCGGGCGACGACTTCCTTGCCCGATCCCGTCGGCCCCAGAATCATCACCGAGAGGTCCGTCTTGGCGACCGTGCGGATGGACTCGAAGATGATCATCATCTTCT
>JAPKZP010000275.1 GCA_026393735.1 Acidobacteriota bacterium | reverse complement strand
GAGCGTTCGGCATCCGCTGACCGCAGAAGTTACGCGGACGTAACACGACGGTGTTCCACCGGCGCGTACACTGGTGACACGTGTGGCCGCCGCCCCGTCGCCGGTCCGTGTCCCCCACGCACCACCACCATGGAACTTGCCATCATCGTCGGGCTGGTTGCCGTCGCCTTGATCTTCGACTACATCAACGGTTTTCACGACGCCGCGAATTCCATCGCGACGGTCGTGTCGACCCGCGTGCTGTCGCCCGGCCATGCCGTCGTGTGGGCGGCATTCTTCAATTTCGTCGCGGCGTTCGGGTTCGGGACGGCGGTGGCCAGGACCATCGGCTCGGGGATGATCGACATCAACTCGGTCACCTTCGCCGTCATCTTCTCGGGTCTCTTCGGGGCCATCACGTGGGACCTGATCACGTGGCTATTCGGCCTGCCGACCAGTTCGTCCCACGCCCTGGTAGGGGGCTACGCGGGCGCGGCGATTGCCAAGGCGGGCTGGGGCGTGATTATCCCTGCCGGCTGGACCAAGACCCTGATCTTCATCGTCGTGTCGCCGCTCATCGGGATCACCGCGGGATTCGGGCTGATGGTCGCCATCTACTGGACCTTCCGGCGGATGTCGCCTGGTCGGGTTGACCACTGGTTCCGCAGGCTCCAGTTGCTGTCGGCTGCGGCCTTCAGCTTGAACCACGGCGCGAATGACGCGCAGAAGACGATGGGCATCATCGCGGGCGTCCTGTTCACGGTGCCGCTGTACCGGCCGCTCGTGACCGACGCGTCTGGCCACATGACGATCCCGTTCTGGATCGTCCTCCTGGCGCATGCGGCGATCGGCCTCGGCACGCTGTCGGGCGGCTGGCGCATCATCCACACGATGGGATCGCGCATCACCAAACTTCAGCCGGTGCACGGCTTCGCAGCAGAAACCGGCGCGGCTGGTGCCGTGTTCGTCTCCACCATGCTGGGGATCCCCGTGAGCACGACGCATGCAATCACGGGCGCCATCGTCGGGGTCGGCTCGACGCGCCGGCTGTCGGCCGTCCGCTGGGGCGTGGCCGGGCGGATCGTCTGGGCGTGGGTGCTGACGATTCCCGCGGCGTGCCTGCTGGGGATGGGGATGCAGTCGCTGCTGGGGATGTTCGGGATCAGATAGGGGCCTGGGCCTCGGGGCCTGGGCCTCGGGACTTGGGCCCCGGGGCGTGGGCCTCGGGACCTGGGCCTCGGGGCCTGGGGTCGTGGCGCAGGGCTTCAGCCCTGCGAGAAGGCGATCCGCAGTTCCCCAATGATCTCCGTGTCGTGCGCCAGCATGAGCGCCACGGCATCAGCCACGGTGGTTTGCCGTCGTCCGGGCCAATCCACGAGGCCCGCCAGATCGTTCGCCCTGCACGCCTGCAGCATTGCCAGGTTGCCTTGCCGCAGTGTGACGAATTCGTCCGCCAGGTCCCGGAGCCCGAAACCGCTCCGGGAGAGGTTTCGCGCCCCGAAACCGCTCCGGGAGAGGTTTCCCGCCTCGTGGAGAATCACTTCGGGCGTGGCGTGGCGCAGCACGGTCGAGTGACGGCGTTCGGCGTCGACGAGTGCCCGGAGCAGCCTCTCCGTCTCGACGGACGGCGGACCGGCCTCGGGAATATCGGCGAACAGCCGCGCGAGGCGATCGAGCGTGTCGCCAAGTCCCTTGATCTGAATGAGGCACTCCAGCAGATCGGCCACGGCGTCTCTCTTCTACTGCCAGCCGTCTTTGGCCCGTTCCGCGACGAATCCCACCGGCTCGCCCTTCGAGATCGGGGGAGTTGCGACCACGTAGAGGATTTCGCCCGCGAACGGCGAACGAATCTCCTCGAGCACTGTTCCGTGGAAGTCGGTGACGCGCGCGATGAGCGTGCCCTCGGCAACCGTCTGGCCGGGCTCGACCATGGGGTAGAGCAGGCCCGTGAACCCGCTGCGCAGCACTTCGTTGCGGCCGAGCCAGATCGGGTGTGCCACCGGATCGGGGCCGTCGGCGCGCATCTTCAGTTCGCGCAGGACGCCCGCCACCCCGCGCTCGACGCGTGCGATGGACGCTTCATCGGTCTGGGACCAGCCGCCCGACTCGACGGTGATCGCGGGCTTGCCGCGCGTGATGGCGGTGTTCGACAGGTACACCGCGCCGCCCGGGTTCGTCGGACGCGAGTTGTCGATGAGGATGTGGTCCATGCCAAACGCCAGGGCGAGGCGCTTGCCGACGGCTGTCGTGTCTGCGGTGCCCGTGGCGTCAAGACGTCGGCCACGCGTTCCGACAGCGTGCCGTCGCGCTTGCCCGGGAACACCCGGTTCAGGTTCTGGCCGTCCACCGGCCCGTAGTAGATCGTGCGTTTCAGGAACGACGGCATGTTGGCCACGTGCACGAGGATGACCGTCCCGGAGAGCGACGCGGGCGCGACGGACGTGCGCACGCGCTGCAACGCGAGGATCGGCGAGGACTCGGCGCCATGGGTGCCGGCGACAAGCACGAGCACCGGGCCTGGTTTCGCACCGTGGATGATCGAAATCGGAATGGTCGTGCCGGCATCGCCCGGTCCGGCAGGGACCTTCAGGTCGCCCGACACGAGCGTGCCCGGCGCCGCCGTGATTCCCCCG
>JAPKZP010000022.1 GCA_026393735.1 Acidobacteriota bacterium | reverse complement strand
GGGCCGTCCGGCGGCTGCATTCCCGAATCGCATCTCGACATCGACATCGACTACGAATCCCTCAAGGGCGTGGGCGCCATGATGGGCTCCGGCGGGCTCGTCGTCATGGACGACGGCAGCTGCATGGTGGACGTGGCGAAGTACTTCATGGACTTCATCCAGCGCGAGAGCTGCGGCAAATGCATTCCCTGCCGCGAAGGCACGCGCCGGATGCTCGAGATCCTCGAAAGCCTGACGCGGCACCGCCGCAGCGAGCAGGAGTTCGACGCCCTCGAGCGGTTCCGCAGCGTGATGAACCTGGAACATTTGGCGCAGGTGATCAAGGACACGAGCCTGTGCGGCCTGGGCCAGTCGGCGCCGAATCCCGTGCTGAGCACGCTGCGCTGGTTCCGCGAGGAGTACGAGGCGCACGTGTACGACCGGGCGTGCCCGGCGGGCGCCTGCCGCGAGCTGCTCGTCTACGAGATCGACGCGGTGAAGTGCAAGGGCTGCGGCCTGTGCGTCAATCAGTGCCCGTCGGACGCGATTCTCGGGGCCGCGAAGAGCCCGCACCACATCGTTCCGGAACGGTGCGTGGCCTGCGGCACGTGCGTCGACGTCTGCAACCTGGACGCGGTGGTGGTGCACTAGGGAGTGGTCACGGATGAAGCTCGAGATCAACAAACGGCAGATTGATGCGCACGACGGCGACACCGTGCTCGCGGCGGCCCGGCGGGCGGGGATCCAGATTCCCACCCTGTGCCATTTCGAGGGGCTGCCGCCGAGCGGCGCCTGCCGGATGTGCGTGGTCGAAGTCGAAGGCCAGCGGAACCTGGTGCCGAGTTGCGCGTTTCCGGCGGCAGCCGGGCAGAAGATCCAGACCCATTCGGCGCGGGCGGTGGACGCACGGCGGACGCTCGTCGAACTGCTGCTCGCGAATCATCCCGACGACTGCCTCTACTGCTCGCGCAACGGCGACTGCCAGCTGCAGGATCTTGCCAGCCAGCTCGGCGTGCGCCGGCGCCGCTACTTCGGCGGCCGGACGCCGGCGAAGCTCGACGTGGCCAGCCCATCCATCGTGCGCGATCCGGCAAAGTGCATTCTGTGCGGAAAGTGCGTCCGCATGTGCGAGGAGATCCAGGGCGTCGGAGCCATCGACTTCATCGGCCGCGGCAGCCGATCGCACGTGGGCCCGGCGTTCGACGAAGGCCTGAACGTCAGCAGCTGCGTGAACTGCGGCCAGTGCGTGGCGGTCTGCCCGACGGGCGCGTTGGCCGAAACCCGCGCGATCGAAGAGGTGCTCGCGGCGCTGGCCGATCCGGGCCTCACCGTCGTGGTCCAGCACGCGCCGTCGGTCTCGGTGAGCCTCGCTGAGGAGTTCGGCCTGAAGGCCGGCATCGATGTCGATCGCCCCCTCGTCACCGCCTTGAGGCGCCTCGGCTTCGCGTGGGTGTTCGACACCGCGTTCACCGCCGACCTCACCATCATGGAAGAGGCGTCGGAACTCGCGCACCGCCTGACCACCGGTGGACGCCTGCCGATGATGACGAGCTGCTCGCCCGGCTGGATCAAATTCGTCGAGGAGTTCTACCCGGACATGATCCCGAACCTGTCCACGTGCAAGAGCCCGCAGCAGATGCTGGGCGCCGTCGTGAAGACCTATCTGGCGGATCGGATCCAGACCCACCCGTCGCGGATCTACAGCGTGGCGATCATGCCGTGCACGGCGAAGAAGTTCGAGGCCGGCCGGCCCGAGATGGGGCGCGACGGCCACCAGGACATCGACGCCGTGCTGACGACGCGCGAACTGGCCGAGTTGATCCGGATGCACGGCCTCGACCTCGCGACGCTGCCGCCTGACGCCGCGGACACGCCGTTCGGCGAGCGCACGTCGGCGGGCAAGATCTTCGGCGCATCGGGCGGCGTCGCCGAGGCCGCCGTCCGCACCGCGCAGTTCCTTTTGACCGGGCAGGCCGGGGACCCGCCCAAGGTACAGGCCCTGCGTGGCATGGACGGCGTAAAGGAATTCCGGACGACGATCGCAGGCCGCGAGATCGTGGTCGCGGCCGTGTCGGGCCTGGGCAACGCGCGCAAGCTCCTCGAACAGGTGCGCGCCGGCCGTCAGGACATCCACTTCATCGAGGTGATGACGTGCCCGGGCGGCTGCATCAACGGCGGCGGACAGCCGCGGGCGGCCGCGCCGGAAGCCGTGAAGGCCCGCATGCAGGCCCTCTATGCGATTGACAGGGATGCCACGCTGCGCGCGTCGCACCAGAACCCTGGCGTCCAGCGGCTCTACGCGGAGTTCCTGGAGAAGCCGTTGTCGCACCGGAGTCACGAACTGCTGCACACGAGCTACGAGGCCCGGCAGCCCGTCATGTAGGAATTCGAGGAGGCACGAGAGTCACCCGTGACACCGCACAGCCAGATCCCGCTCGTCTCGACCATCGGCGAACGCTGCCGCGTGTGCTACCAGTGCGTGCGCGAATGTCCCGCGAAGGCCATCCGCATCGCGGACCACAAGGCGCAGGTCCTGCCGGAGCGGTGCATCGGCTGCGGCGTGTGCGTGAAGGTGTGCACGCAGGACGCCAAGACGGTGCTCTCGGCCGTCGAAGCCGTCGAGGAGTTGCTGGCCGGTCCCACGCCGGTCGCCGCCATCCTCGCGCCGAGCTTTCCGGCGGAGTTCATCCGGTACGACTACATGGCGGTCGTGGGGGGGCTCCGCGAGCTGGGCTTTGCGTCGGTGCACGAAGTCGCGTTCGGCGCGGAACTGGTGGCGATGCAGTACCGCCGCCTGGTCGCGGCCGACAGCGGCAAGCTGTGGATCGCCACGACCTGCCCGGCGGTGGTCGGCTACGTGCGGCGCTACGCGCCGGACCTCGTCGGCGCGCTCGCGCCCATCGTGTCGCCGATGATCGCGATGGCGCGCCTGCTGCGCGCGCAGCACGACGGGCCGCTGAACGTCGTGTTCGTCGGCCCGTGCATCGCGAAGAAGCGCGAGGCGGTGTCGGCCGACGTGGCGGGCGAGGTCGACGAAGCGCTGACGTTTGCCGAATTCAGACGCCTGCTCGCGGCCCACGAGGTCGATCTCGACACGGCCGTGCCGTCCGAGTTCGATCCGCCCCACGCGCGCGGCGGCGGCCTCTTTCCCATCAGCGGCGGCATGCTCCAGGTGGCCGGCATACAGGAGGATCTCGTCACCGGCCACGTGATGGTCGGCGAAGGCCCGGCCGAGTTCGCGCAGGCGATCAAGGAAGCTGAAACCGGCATCATGGAAACGCATCTTCTCGAGTTGCTCTTCTGCAAGGGCTGCACGATGGGACCGGGCATGAGCTCCGACCTGCCGCACTTCGGACGGCGGGCGCGCGTGAGCCAGTTCGTGCGCCGGCGGATCGCGAGCGTCGATGCCGGCCAGTGGACCGAGCATCACCGGCGGTGGTCGGATCTCGACCTCGCGCGCGCGTACTCGCCGCAGGATCTGCGGCTGCCCGTCCCCTCCCCCGAAGAACTGGGACGCATCCTCGGCCGGCTCGGCAAGTCCGACCCGCGCATGGAGCTCAACTGCGGCGCGTGCGGCTATTCGTCGTGCCGCGACCTCGCCAGCGCGATCTACGTCGGCCTGGCGGAACCCGCGATGTGCCTACCCTTCAGCATCGAGCAGCTGCGCAGCACCGTTCGCGAGCTGGCGCACTCGAACGAGGAGCTCGCCGACGCCCAGGAGGCGCTCGTGCGGTCGGAGAAGCTGGCCAGCATGGGCCAGCTGGCGGCCGGCATCGCCCACGAGGTGAACAACCCGCTGGGCGTGGTCATCATGTACGCCCACTTCCTGATGGAGCAGCTCGGCGACCGCGCGGAGTTCAAGGACGACCTGTCGATGGTCGTGGAGCAGGCGGATCGCTGCAAGAAGATCGTCGCGGGCCTGCTCGACTTCGCCCGGCAGAACAAGGTCGAACACGAACACATCCACATCGTCGATCTCGTGCAGAAGGCGATGCGTAGCGTCCCGCCGCCCGTGAACGTGACGCTCGAGGTCGAGAGCGACATGGCGGATCCCATGGTCGAGGCCGACCCCGATCAGTTGACGCAGGTGCTGATCAACCTCGTCACCAACGCGTACGCGGCGATGCCCGACGGCGGAACGCTCCGCGTCGCCACGCACGACGACGGCGATCGCTTCGCGCTCGTGGTGTCGGACAGCGGCGTCGGCATCCCTCCCGAGCACTTTCCAAAGCTGTTCGAGCCGTTCTTCACGACCAAGAAAGGCGGCAAGGGCACGGGGCTCGGCCTCGCCGTGACCTACGGCATCGTCAAGATGCATCGGGGCGACATCACGGTCACCTCGAACACCGACCCCGCGAAGGGTCCGACGGGCACCACGTTCACCGTGTCGCTCCCGCGGCGGCGGGACACGGCGGCGTCAGACACATTGGGATCGCGTCTTGGATTGTCGGGTCGCGCAGAGACGGGCATGGCGACGTGACCCCAGGGGCAGAGACTGCAGGATCGGCATCATGACTTCGGCATCACCCCGCGCGCGCGTGCTCCTCGTCGACGACGATGAGGACTTTCTGTTTCAGCATCGCATCCAGCTCGAGCACTCGGGCTTCGACGTGAAGACCGCCACGAACCGCACGGACGCCGAGTCGCTGGCGGCGGAGTTCCAGCCGGACCTGGCGATCGTCGACCTCATGATGGAGCAGCACGACGACGGGTTCGTGCTCTCCCACCATCTCAAGCGGCGGCATCCGGGCCTCCCGGTCATCATGGTGACCGCGGTGACGGCCGAGACCGGGCTCAGTTTCGCGCCGGCGTCGCCCGCCGAGCGTTCGTGGGTCGGTGCGGATGCCGTGCTGGCCAAGCCCATCCGGTTCGAGCAGCTGCGCCGCGAAATCGACCGCCTGCTTGCGCCCGGCCCTCCCGCAATTGCGGGTCCGGAGGACTGACCTTCCCGCCTGCGCGGGAGTGACGGGGTAAGCATGGACACGCTTCGCGTTCTTGTTGTCGACGACGAAACCGGCATGCGGCTGGCCGTGGCGCGCGTGTTGAACACGTACACGGTGCGTCTCAACGATCCGGACGAACGGGTCTTCAACTTCGCCGTCGAGACAGCCGAGTCGGGCGAGGACGCCCTCGGCAGGCTTGCGACCTCGGTGCCGGACCTGCTGCTGCTCGACATGAAGCTGCCAGGCATGTCGGGCCTCGACGTGCTGCGCGAAATGCGCGAGCGCCGCCACGACGTGCTGACGGTGATGATCACGGCATACGCCACCCTCGAGACGGCGATCGAGGCGACCAAGAGCGGCGCGCACGATTTTCTGCCGAAACCCTTCACGCCCGAGGACCTGCGCGTGGCGGTGCGGCGGGCCGTGCGCCATCTGCTCGTGCAGCGGGAGGCCCGGCGGCTCGCCGAGGAGAAGCGGCAGGTCCGCTTCCAGTTCATCTCGGTGCTCGGCCACGAACTGAAGGCGCCTCTGGCGGCGGTCGAGGGGTTCCTTCAGATCCTCAAGGACGGCTCGGCCGGCAGCGATCCGGCCGTCATCGCGAACGTCGTCGATCGGGCACTGACCCGCACCGAGGGCATGCGCAAGCTGATCGTGGACCTGCTGAACCTGACCCGCATCGAATCCGGGCAGAAGCGGCGGGAACTCGGTGAAATCGATCTCCGGGAGGCGGCGCTGGCCTCGATAGAGACGCTGGCATCGGCTGCCGGCGGGCGCGGCGTGACGGTCGCGTTGCACGCCCCGGACCGCGCGCTGTTTGTCGCGGACCGGGGTGAGCTGGACATCATCCTGAACAACCTGGTCAGCAACGCCGTGAAGTACAACCGAGAGGGCGGACGCGTCGATGTCTCGATCGAGCCGTCACCCACCGGCTGGTCCATTCGCGTGACCGACACGGGCATCGGCATGACGCCGGAGGATCGCGGTCGCCTGTTCGAGGAGTTCGTCCGGATCAAGAACGACCAGACGCGCCGGATCCCAGGAACCGGCCTCGGCCTCTCCATCGTGAAGAAGCTCGCGCAACTCTACGCGGGCGCAGTGACGGTGACGAGCGAGCCCGGCGTGGGCAGCACGTTCACCGTCACGCTGTCCGCCCCTACTTCTCGATCGTTGCCGTCTTGATGTAGTCGAGGTTCGGGAAGCTCGCCTTGAGGAAAGCGTTGCCTTCCAGCTGAACCCGGCTCTGCTCCGGCCCGTTCCCGCCCGGTGCGCCTTCGCCGTACACGCTGTAGATCTTGTCGACGACGTCCATCCCGGCGACGACCTGGCCGAACGGCGCAAAGCCCGCCTTGTCGAGGTTCGTGTTGTCCGAGAAGTTGATGAACACCTGCGTCGTGCGCGTGTCGGGCGAGCCGCCCATCGCGTAGGTGATGTAGCCGCGCTTGTTGCTCTCCTTCACCGGGTCGACGCCAATGCGCGCGCTGCGCCACACGTTGGACACGGCCGGGTCGCCGTGAATCCCGAACTGGACCATGAACCCCGCGATCACCCGGAAGAAGCGGCAGTCATTGTAGAAGCCGTTCTTGACGAGGTTGTAGAACCGGTCGGCGCCGAGCGGCGCCCAGTCCCGGTGCACCTCGATGACGAACGCGCCCGCGCTCGTGTCGAACTTCGCCTTGTAGACGGGCGGCGCCTGCTCGGTCAGCGCTTTCGGATCCTTGAGCGACGCCGACGCTGCGGGCGTCTGGGCCGCCCCTGCGCACGCTCCCACGGTCAGGAATGCCGCCAACGACAGGATGGTGAGTGTGAAACGCGAATGCATCTGTGGGTCCTCCAATGCGACGAACACTCTGCACACTATAGCGAAACAGCGTCCGTCCTGGCAGCCGCCCGTCTGCGGCGCGTCGGGCTAAGGACGTCGGTTCGCGTAGATCCCGCTTCTGCCAGGCCCCGTGCCAACGGTCCGTCCCAGCTGCGCAACGAGCGCATACACGCCCTGGGCCAGCGCCTCCGAGGTTTCGTGAACGGCCGCCTTGCCCGGGTAGATGTCGTAGAGCACCCGGTAGGCCGGCGGCGTGAGGTTGGGCATGATCACGTTCGCACCGCGGGACAGGCCATTGGACCTGCCGTCAGCAGGGTCGAGAATCGACAGGGCCGTCGTGCTGGGAATGTTCGTGTCCGGACACGCCACCCGCGTCAGGGCGACGGCCTTCAGCGTCGTCGATTCGTCGTTTGGCACCTGCAGATGCGGTGGCGCGGCGAGTTCGTCCTTCAGTGCTCCGGCAAGGGGCGTTCGCGGGCTCGGCAGGTACGGCCCGATTCCGATCATGTCCATGCCGTAGTCGCGAAACGTCCAGATGTCGGTGGCGAGGGTCTCCCATGTCTGGCCCGGGATGCCGACCATGACGCCCGTTCCGATTTCATAGCCGAGGTCCCGCATCCGCATCAACTGGCTGATGCGGTCCGACACCGTGCCGGGCAGGCTCGGATGGATGCGGCCGTAGAGATGCGGATCGGTGGTCTCGAATCGCAGGAGGTAGCGGTCTGCCCCGGCTCGCCCAGGCTCAGCGTGATCGCCGCTCCCGTTTCGTCCTTGATCGCGCGCACGACGCCGTCCACGAACGCGCCCGTCGTGCCCGGATCCTCGCCGCCCTGCAGCACGATGGTGCCGAAACCGAGATCGCGACCCTGGCGCGCGCAGGCGAGGATCTCGTCGTGCGTCATGCGATAGCGCGGCAGCGGGCCGGCGCAGGCCGCGATGCCGCAGTACGCGCACTGCCGCACACAGTAGTTGGTGATCTCGACGAGACCGCGCAGGTGCACCTCGTCGCCGACGTGGACGCGGCGGACCTCGTCGGCCCGAGCCCACAGGGCTTCCAGGACGTGCTCGTCCGTCTCCTTCAGCCAGGCTGTGATGGCGGCATGATCGAGCGCCTCAAGCGCGGGCAGCACGATACGCCTCAAGGGCCGACGGAAACGGCACGAGCGCGCGCTCGAAAATCCCGAGCGAGTAGGCAATCGTCAGGCCGTAGTTCGTGATGGGCACGCCGGCGTCGTGGCAGCGTTGTATGCGCGACAGCATCTCGCGCCGGTTGCCGGTGCAGTTGCCGCAGTGCACGACGAGGCGATAGGGCGTGACGTCGCTCGGGAAGTCGCGCCCCTGCACGTGCGCAAACTCCAGCGGCGCCCCGACGTACTGCGTGAGCCACCGCGGGATCTTCACGCGGCCGATATCGTCGCCGATCGGGTGATGGGTGCAGGTTTCGGCGACGAGCACACGATCGCCCCCTCTGAGCGTCTCGATCCCGAGCGTGCCCCTCACCTGCTCTACCAGGTTCCCTTGAAAGCGTGCCATGAGGATCGAAAACGACGTCATCGGCACGTCAGGCGGCACGTCGGCGGCCACCTTCAGGAACGCCTGGGAATCGGTCACGACCAGGGCCGGCGGCTTCGATAGCCGCGCCAGCGCGCTGCGCAGTTCACGCTCCTGCGTGACGAGCGCCATGCTTTCGCCATCGAGCAGGTCGCGGATGGCCATCACCTGGGGCAGGATGATCCGGCCCTTGGGCGCCTCCTTGTCGATCGGGATCACGAGGACGGCGATGTCGCCAGGCGGCACGAGGTCCGCGACCAGGCGGCGGCTGTCGAAGAAGTCCACCGGCGCGAGGCGCAGCAAGGCCTCTCGCAACTGGCCCAGGCCGGCACCGGTTGTCGCCGACAGCGCCACGATTTCCGCGCCGATCGACGCGAGGCGCCCGCGCTCCTCTTCTCCGAGGGGCAGGATGTCGATCTTGTTGACCGCGACGATGACGGGCACCTGGCGCCTGGTCAGCTCCGCCACAAGTCCCGTCTCGAAAGGACCCCATTCCCCGGCGGCCGTGACGACGATGCCGATGTCCACGCGGTCGAGAATGGCCCGCGTGCGCTGCATCCGCAGCTCGCCGAGCGCCCCTTCGTCGTCGACGCCCGCGGTGTCCACGAAGAGCACGGGGCCGATCGGCAGGAGCTCCATGGGCTTCTCGACCGGGTCCGTCGTCGTGCCGGCGACGGCGGACACGATGGACACCTGCTGCCGGGTCATTGCGTTCAGCAGCGAGGATTTCCCGACGTTGCGCCGGCCGAAGATGCCGATGTGCAGGCGGAGCGCCTTGGGCGTTGCCTGCATCAGCGAACACCCTTCTGCGCAATGAAACCAAGACGGCAGACCGCTTCGGGTGAGGTGAGTTCGTCGAATTGCCCGGCCGTCACGTAGCCCTCCGCAACCGCCACGTCCTTCAGCCCGTGCGTCGACGCCCCGACTCGCGCGATCAGCTCGGACGCGCGCTCGTAACCGATGGCGGGCACGAGCGCCGTGGCGGTCGCGGTCGCGCTCTCGACGTGACGCCGGCATTGCGCCTCGTCGGCTTCGATCCCGTCGACACAATGGCTCTTCAGCGTGGCACACGCCCTGGTCAGCAGGTCGAAGCTCTCGAGCAGCGTATGCGCGACGAGGGGCAGGAACGCATTCAACTCCAGGCTGCCCATGGCCACGGCCATCGTCAGCGCATGATCATGGCCGAGCGTGAGCAGCGCCGCCTGCGTCACCGCTTCCGGAATCACCGGGTTCACTTTGCCCGGCATGATGCTCGACCCGGCCTGCCGGGCCGGCAGACGAATCTCGCCGAAGCCGGCTTCCGGCCCGGAACTCATCAGGCGGAGATCGCCGCTGATCTTGATGAGTGTGGTCGCCAGCGCCTTGAGCAGGCCCGACACCTCGACGAAGACATCAGCATTCTGCGTCGCCTCGACGAGATTCTCCGCGCGTGCCAGGCCGAGGCCCGTGATTTCCCGCAGTTCGTCCACGGCACGGAAGATGTACTCGCGAGGCGCGCCCACGCCGGTGCCGATGGCGGTGCCGCCCAGATTGACGACGCGCAGGCGTTCCTCGCACTGCTGAAGGCGCCACCGGTCGCGGCTCAGGGCTTCCGCGTACGCGCCCATCTCTCTGCCGAGCGTCGTCAACACCGCGTCCTGGTACTCCGTGCGGCCGACTTTGACGACGTGCGCGAATGCGCGCTCCTTGGCCTGGAATGCGTCCTGGAGCCCGACCACGGCGTGTTCGAGGCCGCGAAGCGCCCAGATCGCCGCGATTCGCAGCGCCGTCGGGAAGGTGTCATTCGTGCTCTGGTGCAGGTTGACGGTGCCGGTCGGCGACACGGCGTCGTACG
>JAPKZP010000530.1:504-1679 GCA_026393735.1 Acidobacteriota bacterium | reverse complement strand
GCGCCGGTCGCCGGCGCCGATCCCTTCGGCGCGGGCGGGCTGCTGGCCACGTGGCGTTCGACCGTTGACGCGGCCGCACCGGTCTGGTCCATGGTCGCCGAGATCGGCGCCGCCAGCCGTACGGCGCCGCTCGCGCTGTGGCAGGGTGCGGGTACCGGCGAAGGCCGTCGCGGTCTGCTGCGCGCGCACCGGCTGATCCAGAACGGCGTGCTCGCAGGCCCGGTCTTCGGCCGCGTCGTGGCGCACGGTTCAGTCGAATACGTGCGGCCCGTGAAACACACGCGCGCTGGCGACCTCGCGATCGCCGGTTTTGTGGACACCGCGCAGGCGTGGCAACGGCTGAACGGACTCGACGCGTCGGCGTTGTACGTCGACGCCGGTGTTGGACTGCGCGTGCGCACGCCGGGCCCTGACGGCGCCATCCGACTCGACGTCGCGCACGGCCTTCGGGGCGGGGGCACCACGCTGTCCGCCAGCTGGGGCGGTGCGTGGCGTCGGTGAGGCCAGACATGACAGAGTCGCCGAACACCCCTTTGACGCCGCGATCCTCAGCCCGTGCGCTGAGGATTGTCGACCTCGTCCGGCCGCACTGGAAGAGCTTGTCGCTGGCGCTCGTCGCCGTCCTGGGCGAGACGCTTACGGGCATTCTCGAGCCGTGGCCCATCAAGGTCGTCGTCGACAACATCCTGCAGTCGAAGCCGCTGCCCGGGCTCCTGGGCCGGGCCGTGACCGGGATTTTCGGCCAGAACCCGTATGCCGTGCTGAATTTCGCCGTGGCCGCCGTGGCGGGCATCGCGATCGTCGGAGCCGTCAGCGCGTACTTCGACAAGTACCTGACGACCAGCGTGAGCCAGTGGGTGGGACACGACCTGCGCCGGACCGTCTACCACCACATCCAGCGGCTGTCGCTTGCCGACCACGACAAGGCGCGGACAGGCGACATGATCACGCGGGTCACGAGCGACATCGAGGTCATTCAGAGCTTCATCGAGTCCGCGCTGCTCGGCATGCTCGTCAGCCTGATGACTCTGGCCGGCATGATCGGCGTCATGTTCTACCTCAACGTGCGCTTCACGGTGATCGCCCTGTCGGTGATGCCCGTGCTCTTCGTGGTGGTGTACCGCTACACGGGCCGCATCAAGAAGGCTTCGCGGGCGGTGCGCACCAAGGAGGGC
>JAPKZP010000530.1:0-466 GCA_026393735.1 Acidobacteriota bacterium | reverse complement strand
TCGTGGAGGAGGTGCTGACATCCATCCGCGTGGTCAAGGCCTTTGCGCGGGAAGACTACGAACAGACGCGCTTCGACGCGGAAAGCCTGGCCAATGTGGAGGCCGGCCTGGAGGCGCGAACCCTCAAGGCCAGACTGGCCCCGGTAGTCGAGGTCATCGTCGCCACCGGCACCTGCTTGGTGCTGTGGTATGGCGCACGCCTCGCGCTGGCCGGCGAGCTCAGCGCCGGCGTGCTCATCGTCTTCCTCATCTACCTCGGGAAGATGTACAAGCCGATGCGCGATCTCTCCAAGATGACCGACACCGTCTCCAAGGCAATGGTCGGCTACGAGCGGCTGCAGGAAGTCCTCGACATCGAGAGCCTCGTCCGCGACGCGCCGCACGCACGCCGCGCGCCGACGTTCACCGGTCAGATCGAGTTCAACAAAGTCAGCTTCAGCTATGGCGCCGACAAACCGATCCTCAA
>JAPKZP010000545.1 GCA_026393735.1 Acidobacteriota bacterium | reverse complement strand
TTCCCCCGACCGTGAACGGTGCCTGAGCGCGGACACCTGCAGCGCCGGCAACGACTACGAACACCACCAGTCCCGCAATCCGCAGTGTGCGCCGCGTCATCTGCTCCTCCCTGTGTTCCGGACGTTTCGTATTCCGAGTCCTCAGTTACCCGCGCGCATCAACGCCCAGACGCGCGGGCTGAAGCCCCCGGGGATTCTCTACAGCTTCCAGACCGCTTTCCCTCGCCACGCCACCAGCGCGGCGACGGCCGACAGCGTGAGCCCCGTGGCGATCAGGGCGGTTGGCGCGGAGGTCGCGTTGGCCAGGGTGCCGGACATCACACTGCCCAGCGAGTTGCCGCCCCGCATGCCGACCATGAAGATGCTCATCACCCGTCCGCGCATTGCGTTCGGAGCCGTGAGCTGAACGAGCGACATCAGCATCGAGAAGACGATCAGCAGCGCCAGGCTCCCAAAGAAGAGCAAGGCGTAGCTCAGCGGCAGCAGGCGCGAGGACGCGAAGGCGACGAGCAGGAAGCCGAGCGCCACCTGCACGGTCAGCACGAGGCGGCCCATGTGAGGGAACCGGCCCATCCAGGCGACTGTGAGCGCGCCGACGACCGACCCGGCCCCCGAGAACGCCATCAGCACCGTGTAGCCGGCGGCGTCCTGGTGAAAGACGTTCTTCGCGATCACGGGCAGCAGCGTCAGCACCGGGGACGCCAGGAGGGTCGTGCAGAACGCCAGGAAGGCCAGCGTCAGGATTGCCTGGTCGTGCCGGACGAAAGTCAGTCCGCCGTGCAGCTCGCGGGCCATGGACTGCGTGCTGGTGGACGGGATGTGGACGATTCGCAGGGAGAGCAGCGACGCAATCACGACGAGAAACGACAGGCCGTTGAGCGCGAAGCACGCGGCCGACCCGAACGCGACGAGCGTGACGCCGGCGAGCAGCGGGCCGATGATGCGCGCCAGGTTGAACTGCGTGGAGTTCATCGCGATGGCGTTCGGCATGTCGTTCTTGCTCACGAGGGCCGGAAGCAGCGACTGGTACGCCGGCCCGCCGAAGGCCTGGGCCGTGCCCGTGATGAACGAGAGCGCCAGGATGTGCCACACGTGCACGACGTTCCAGTAGACGAGTGCGGCCAGCGTGAAGGCCGTGGCCATCTGGACGTACTGGGAGGCCAACAGGATCTTCCGGCGGTCCACCCGGTCGGCGACCACGCCGCCAATGAGCGTGAAGAGCAGCAGCGGCAGTTCGCCGAGCATCGCGTCGAGGCCGAGGTAGAACGGGGATCCCGTGACCGTCAGGACGAGCCAGCTCTGGGCCACCTTCTGCATCCAGGTGCCGATGCTGGAGGTGAAGGCGCCCATCCAGAGCACCCGGAAATCGCGGTAGGTGAGCGCACTGGCGATGCGCCGGATGACGGGGTGGGTGGGCACAGGAGGTCATGATAGCAGTCTCCGGTCGGAACCTTTGACTGTCCCTGGGCGTCTCCCTATACTGTCGTCGCGCCCGGGGTGCGGCAGGTGGACTTGTACCTGCCCGGAAGTCCCGTCCCTGACGGGTCCTCCAGCACTCTCCGACGCCGGACGGCCACGCTCCCGCTCGATGCTGTCCGGTACGATGCACACGAGCGCTGAGCTTCGCCCCCGCGCGGCCAGCAGCGTTCGTCGACGGGCTGGCACTCGGAACGCCTGAGATTGTGGAGCCGATCCACCGTGACAGCGGCCGCGAGCCGGACACCCCGGCTTCCGACGGCCTTCTTCAGTGGGAGGAGCTGAATGCGCAGCAAGACACTCATCGGGGTGCTCATCGTACTGGCCATTGCGGCCAATGCGTGGGCACAAGGCAATCCCACCGGCGTCATCCGTGGCGCCGTCACCGATCCAGACGGATTGGCGCTGCCCGGCGTCACGGTCACGGTCACGTCGGCCGCGCTGCAGGGCGAGCGGGCCGTCGTCACGTCGGCAAACGGCGACTTCATCATTCCGTTCCTGCCGCCGGGCGAGTACACCATCGCCTTCGAACTGCAGGGGTTCGCGACGCAGAAGCAGACGGTCGGTGTGGCCATGGCGGAAACGCGGGCCATGGCGATCAAGCTGGCGCTGGCCTCCGTCACCGAGACGATCACCGTCACCGGATCGACATCGACCGAGGTCCTCAAGACCGGCACCATCGCGCAGACGTATACGGCGGCCAAGGTTGACAGTCTGCCGTTGGCCCGGGATCTCACGACGGCGGTCCTGCTGGCGCCCGGGGTGAACGGCAACGGGCCGAGCGGGGCGGTCGTCATTGCCGGCGCGCTCTCGTACGAGGGGCTCTACCTGATCAACGGCGTGAACGTGAACGAGAACCTCCGCGGGCAGCCGCGGCTGCTCTTCGTGGAAGACGCCATCCAGGAGACGAAGGTTTCGTCCGGCAACATCTCGGCCGAGTACGGCCGCTTCAACGGCGGCGTCGTCAACATGGTCACGAAGTCGGGCGGCAACAAGTTCAGCGGATCGTTCCGCGACTCGTTGAGCAACGACGCGTGGCGGGCGCTCCGCCCGATGGGCGACACGAAGACGAGCAAGATCGTGCCCGCCTATGAGGTGACGTTCGGCGGTCCCATCAAGAAGGACCGGCTCTGGTTCTTCGCCGACGGGCGCTACCAGAACAACCAGGCGCAGCGCGTGCTCGACTACACGAATCTGTCCTACCCGTGGTCACAGAGCGACAAGCGCTACGAGGCGAAGGGCACGTGGGCGTTGAACGCCCAGAACAACGTGAAGGCCTCCTATGCGCAGCGCAAGATCTGGACCACGAACAACACCTCGAACAGCCCGATCGACCTCGACAGCCTGTACAGCAACGGTACGACCGACAAGTTGACGGCCGTCAACTACACGAGTGTGCTGTCGCCGAAGATCTTCCTCGAAGCCCAGTACTCGAGAAAG
>JAPKZP010000386.1 GCA_026393735.1 Acidobacteriota bacterium | reverse complement strand
TGTTCGTGTCGAATCACCAGAGCATCTACGACATCCCGGTGATCTTCTGGTCGCTGCCGTTTCAGCTCCGGATCACCGCGAAGGAGTCGCTCGGGTCGTTTCCCTTCCTCGGCTGGCACCTGCGTCGAACCGGTCACCTGCTCGTCGATCGGCGGAACCCCGACCGCCCAGGCATCCTCCGGCGGTGGCGCGAACTGCTCAGCGAGGGGCTCTCGCTCATCATCTTCCCCGAGGGCACACGCAGCCCGGACGGACGGGTGGGGCGGTTCAAGGCCGGCAGCTTCCTGCTCGCGATCGAGGCGGGCCTGCCGGTGGTGCCCATCTCCATTGACGGCACCCGTTTCGTCATGCCGAAGGGACAGCTCACCACCAGCCCGGGCGCGGCGACGCTCGTCGTGCACCCGCCGATTCAGACGCGTGATGGCGCCTGGCAGCCGCACGTGGAGGACGCCCGGCGCCTGGCGGCCCAGGTGCAGCAGGTGATTTCCGCGGAAGTCGAGAAAGCCGAGCGCGCGGCGGGCACATGGCCTTTACCCTGACGGTCTCGCCGGACCTTGCGCGCATCGTGCGACTCGGCGCGTACAATGGTGAGACCGGGAGTGGGGCGGGTGATGGCGGTCGTGCTCGGACCGGCAACGGTGGATGGCGCTTCGATGAACCGGGTGCTCGATCTGACGGCTGAGCGGTTTGCACGCTGCGCGGAGGGCCGCGAGACCTGGCGGTGGGTGTCCTGACATGCGCGTAGGAGCGATCATCGCAGCCGGCGGGCGGGGGGATCGGCTCGGCGCCGGTGTCCCCAAGCAACTGCTCACGGTCGGCGGGGTCCAGATTCTGCAGCGGTCCGTCGAGTGTCTGGCCGCGCATCTGCGCATCGACGAGATCGTCGTCGTGCTGCCGGCCGACCTGGCGGCCGATCCGCCGCCCTATCTGCAGCACGTCGGAAAGCCCGTGACGATTGTGCCCGGCGGTGCGCGCCGGCAGGACTCCGTGGCCAACGGCTTCGCGGTTCTGCGCGAGCGCGTCGACCTCGTCGTGATTCACGACGCAGCCCGTCCGTTCGCCAGCCCCGACCTCATCACGCGCACCATCGACGCGGCGTGGGAGGAGGGGGCGGCCCTGGCGGCCCTGCCGGCGAGCGACACGATCAAGCTGGCCCGGGAGGCGGGCCCCGACGATCCGCTGCGGGTGGAGCGGACCGTGCCGCGTGACCGCGTCTTCCTCGCGCAGACGCCGCAGGCCTTTCGCACCGAGGTCCTCGCGGCGGCCCTCGCCGCGAACGACGGCGAGGCGATCGCGACCGATGAAGCGGCACTCGCCGAAGCGGCGGGCTATCCGGTACGGCTCGTGGCCGGCGAGACGACGAACCTGAAGATCACGACGATGACGGACCTGACCATGGCCCAGGCACTCTCGGGATCCCCGGCCGCGGCGCCGCGGCTGCGCATCGGAATCGGGTACGACTTGCACACGCTCGCTGAGGGCCGGCCGCTCGTGCTCGGCGGCGTGACGGTGCCGTTCGTCAAGGGGCTGGTCGGACACTCGGACGCCGATGTGCTCTCGCACGCCCTGACCGACGCGATCCTCGGCGCGCTGGCCCAGGGCGACATCGGCCGGCACTTCCCGGACACGGCGTCGAGAAGCCGGGCAATGTCGGGGCCGTGCTGCGAAGCGCGGATGGCGCGGGCGTCGCGGCCCTGATCGCGGCTGATCCGCATACGGATCTCTACAACCCGAACGCCATCCGGGCAAGCCTGGCGGCGACGCTCGGCGTGGAGGTCGGCGCGGTGAGCGTGAAAGGCAAGACCAACGAAGCCGTCGGCGAGATCGGCCGCGGCAACGCGATGGCGGTCCACGCGGTCGCCCTGCTCGCGGCGCTCGCGTAGAAGGCTGGGTTCGGCATGCGACTGCGGTTTGCACCAAGTCCAACGGGTCTCCTCCACGTGGGGAACGCCCGCACGGCGTTGTTCAACTGGCTCCTGGCGCAGGGCAGCGGCGGCACGTTCGTGCTGCGCATCGAGGACACGGACGTCGAACGGTCCACGCGGGAATCGGAGCGAGGGATTCTCGAGGATCTCCGGTGGCTCGGTCTCAACTGGGACGAAGGCCCCGATGTGGGAGGGGCGCACGGGCCCTACCGGCAATCGGAACGGCTCGACCTCTACCGCTCGTACGCGACCGAACTCATCGAGCATGGTCACGCGTACTACTGCTTCTGCTCGGTCGAGGATCTCGAGGCGGATCGCCGCGCCGCGCTCGAATCCGGCCGTCCTCCCAAGTACGCCGGGCGCTGCCGCGACCTGCCCATCGACCGGGCGCGCCAGCGCATCGCGGACGGCGAAACTGCCGTCGTGCGGTTCCGTGTGCCCGATGCGCGCGAGGTGGTGTTTCACGACGTCGTGCGCGGCGTCGTGCAGTTCAGCACGGACGTCATCGGCGACCCCGTGCTCGTGCGCTCCGACGGGAACCCTGCCTACAACTTTGCGGTGGTCATCGACGATGCGCTGATGGAGATCACCCACGTCATCCGCGGCGAGGACCACATCTCGAACACCCCGCGGCAGGTGCTGCTGTACGAGGCGATGGGCTTTCAGCCGCCCGCGTTCGCGCACCTCGCGATGGTGCTGGGCCCCGACCACACGCCGCTGTCGAAACGGCACGGGGCGACGTCGGTGGCGGAGTTCCGCACGCGCGGCTACCTGCCCGAAGCGCTCGTGAACTACCTGGCGCTGCTGGGGTGGTCCCCCGGGGGCGGCGACGAGTTGCTCCCGGCGGCGGAGCTGTCGCGCCGATTCTCGCTCGACCACGTGGGCCACAGCGCCGCCGTGTTCGACATCGAGAAGCTGGCGTGGGTGAACAGGCACTACCTGCGCATCGCCGAGCCGGACCGCATCGTCGACCTGGCGATGACGCATTTCGTGAAAGCCGGCTACGTGGAAGAGCCGACGCCACAGGCGCGCGCGGCGGGTCGGTGGATCGCGTCGAGGAGATCGCGTCGCGCGTGCGGTTCGTCTTCGAGTTCGAGCCGGCGCAGGCCCTCGAACAGGCCGACGTGCAGGAGGTCGTGCGCGGACCTGGCGCCCGCGACGTGATCACCGCGCTCGCGCGCGAACTGTCGGCCGCCCCGCGGCTGGACCGCGAAGCATTCCGAGCGGTCGCAGGAAGGGTCAGGCAGGCGACCGGGCAGAAGGGCAAGCACCTGTTTCACCCGATCCGCGTGGCCCTCACAGGTGAGTCAGGCGGGCCGGAACTCGACCTCGCCGTGCCCGCCATCGATCGCGGGGCCGAGCTTTCGCCCGGTGATGGCGTGCGCCCGATCCTCGGGTGCCGGGAGCGGGCGGCGCGGTTTGCGGAGGCAGCCGGGAAGGACTCGGGTACGTAATCCGCTGAAGACAGCCATGCTCATCTACGGCATCAACCCCATCCTCGAGGCCCTGCGGGCCGGCAGCGTGCGGCAGATCCGCGTGGTCGCCACCGCCCGGGATCGCGTGCGTGACATCCGCGACCTGGCTCGTGCGCAGGGAGTGCCGGTCCACGTGGTCCCGCCCGCGGAGCTCGACCGTGCGGCCCACGGCGGCGTGCACCAGGGCGTGGTGGCGGACATCGACGACGCGCGCGACTACGACGTGCGGGAGCTCGTCGCCCTCGCCGAGGGACCGCCGCTTCTCGTCGTGCTTGACGGGATCGAAGATCCTCACAACCTCGGGGCCATCCTGCGGACCGTCGATGCCGCCGGCGCGCATGGCGTGGTGCGGCAGACGCGTCATGCGGCCAGGCTCGATGGCGCGGCCGCCAAGGCCTCTGCGGGCGCCGTCGCGCACGTCCGGATCGCGAATGTCGTCAACATCGCGCGGGCGATCGACGAACTCAAGGACGCCGGCGTGTGGACCGTCGGCCTCGACGCCGGCGCGACGGCGTCGTACGCGCAGATGGACTTCACCCAGCCGACAGCCCTGGTGCTGGGCGCGGAAGGGCAGGGCCTGCGCCGCCTGGTGCGGGACACGTGCGATCATCTCGCCTCGATCCCGATGCAGGGCCACGTCGGGAGCCTCAACGTCTCGGCCGCCGCGGCGGTGGTGCTGTTCGAGGCGGTCCGGCAGCGCCGAGCCGCGGGACCCCGGTAGGCCCTGTTCTTGCCGCGGCTTGCGCCGGGGCGGGCCATCCACGCTATAATGAGCGATTGCGCCCCGTGCGAGGGGCGGTTTCGAAGCCAGCGATGGCACCACCTGACCCCTCTCCCGCGTGGAATCGCTTCCGGGTGAGCGGGTTGCGCGGTGGCACGCAACGTGCTACTCTTGTAGATTCGTCTGGCTGGCGTAGCTCAGTCCGGTAGAGCGGCTGATTTGTAATCAGCGGGTCGTGGGTTCAAATCCCTCCGCCAGCTCCATCGGTTCGGGGCGCGCGGGTCAGATGGGAAACGGTCGGGGAGGTTGCAGAGCGGTCAAATGCAACAGACTGTAAATCTGTCGGCCATGCGCCTTCGGAGGTTCGAATCCTCCCCTCCCCACCAGCCTTCGCTCTCGATGCGCGCGAAGGTTGGCAGGTTCGAGGTCGGGTGTGCGGGCAGTTGGCGGGAGTAACTCAGTGGTAGAGTCACAGCCTTCCAAGCTGTTGGTCGCGGGTTCGATCCCCGTCTCCCGCTCCATTCCCCTTCGCGCCCCGAGGTAGCGCAGGGGCGCTTCGGCGGAATGCCACGCCGTAGCTCGTTGCGTGAGGGAGCGCGCAACGGGCGAAGGCGGGCAGCCTTCGACCGGGCAGCGTGACGGCGGAGGATTCGCGAGCGACGGCTGGGCAAGCCAATGCTGGCGCGTCGACGGATTGCAGGCGCGTTGATGGCCGATGTAGCTCAGTCGGTAGAGCGCGTCCTTGGTAAGGACGAGGTCACCGGTTCGATCCCGGTCATCGGCTCCAGTTTTCGAAGGGTGTCAGGCTATTAACGTCGCCTCCTGCGGGAGGCCGCAACCACCAAGCGACGGGGTCCAGCCATGGCGAAGGAAAAATTTGATCGGTCGAAACCTCACGTGAACGTGGGGACGATTGGCCACATTGACCACGGAAAGACGACGCTGACGGCGGCGCTGACGAAGG
>JAPKZP010000703.1 GCA_026393735.1 Acidobacteriota bacterium | reverse complement strand
GCGTCCCGGTCGTCAGCCGGAGAACGCGCCGCGGAACGGCGGGATCCGGTTGGCCGCAACCCGCGGCCGCAAGCGCCAGGAAGCCGGCCACGCAGGCCAGGCCCGCGCACGCGATCCGCCGGGCCCTGGGGGCCGGCAGAGAAAAGGCGGGGACACGGGGGATGGACATCGCCGAAGGCTACCTCCGTCCTGTTCCGCGCGTCCAGCGCGAACAGCCCGGCAGGGGGTTCGCGTGCGGTAAGATCGTTGGCACGTGTTGAGCACCCGGACCATCCTCGCCTTCTGGCTACCCCTCGCCGCCACCTGGCTGATGATGTCGGTCGAGGGCCCCTACGTCGCGGCCATCACGGCGCGCATGCCCGAGGCGGCATACAACCTGGCGGCCTACGGGGTGGCGTTCTCTCTGGCCTGGCTGGTCGAGTCGCCGATCATGATGCTGCTGACGGCCTCGAACACCCTCGTGCGGGATCGCCAGTCGTTCGTCGCCCTGCGCCGGTTCGCCTACAGACTGAACGGCATCCTGACGGCGGTGATGGTCGTGGGCATCATCCCGCCTGTCTTCCACTTCGTCACCGGCACCGTGATGGGCCTGCCGCCCGAGGTGGCGCGCCTGGTGCACATCGGGGCGGCCATTCTCATCCCGTGGCCCGCGGCGATAGGCTATCGCCGCTTCTACCAGGGCATCCTGGTGCGCCACCGCCTGACCCGGCGTGTCGCGTACGGGACGGTGGTGCGCCTGACATCGATGTCGCTCACCGCCGCAGTTCTGGCCCTCACGACGACGATCCACGGGTCGAGTATTGGCTGCGCGGCCCTTGCCGTGGGGGTCGTCATGGAAGCGGCCGCCAGCCGCTGGATGTCCCGGCACGTCGTCGCGGCGATCCTGGCCGGCCCGGAGCTGGCAGGGCCCGCGCCGCTCGCGCAGCGCGCGATCCTGCGGTTCTACTACCCGCTCGCGCTGACGTCGGTCATCTCGCTCGTGACCGGGCCGTTACTGACTTTCTTCATGGGCCGGAGCCGATCCCCGATCGAGTCGCTGGCGGTCCTGCCGGTGGTCCAGTCCCTGGTGTTCCTGTTCCGGAGCGGCGGCGTCGCCTACCAGGAGGCCGGGGTGGCGCTGTCGGGCCGGCATGGCGAACACGACCGCGAGGTGGGACGCGTCGCGCGGTGGCTGGGAACGGGTGCGTCGCTCGCGCTGGCGGTGATCCTGTTCTCGCCCCTGGCACCATGGTGGCTCGCCGGCGTGTCGGGCCTGTCGCCGGAACTTGCCGACTTCGCGGTCCTTCCGGCGCGGCTGCTGGTGCTCCTCCCTGCCATGGAGTACTGGCTGTCGTTCCAGCGGTCGCGCTTCATTCTGAATGGACAGACGCGCGTGATCACCATCGCGACGGCCTGCGAGGTCGCGGGGATTGCCATCGTGCTCGGACTCGGGATCGGCCGCTTTCACATGATCGGAGCCGTGGCCGGATCCGCGGCACAGATCGCCGGGCGTCTCGCGGCGAACCTGTTCCTGTTCGCCGCCGCGCGATTCGTCGCGGCGCGCGCGACCGCGCCCGCCAAGCGCTAGAACTCGTGTCAACAGTTGTGGAACAGGCCTTCGCGCCTACACGATCTCTTCGCTGTCGGAGACGTCGTGCTGTTCCTCGGTTTCCTCGAGCACGACCGACATCAGGACCGCGAGCGCCAGCGTCGCCGCGATGACG
>JAPKZP010000804.1 GCA_026393735.1 Acidobacteriota bacterium | reverse complement strand
GCCGCCAGCCGGCCGCCGACCCGCCGGCAGACGTAGTCGGCGAGCACGTAGTGGAACCGCACGCGCCCGTCCGGATCGCGCGTCACCCGATCGAACAGGTCCACGAGCGGACCGACGTCCACGACGAGGCCGGTTTCTTCGAGCATCTCCCGGGCCAACCCGTCGTGCAGGGATTCGCCGAGTTCGAGCGTACCTCCGGGGAGGCTCCAGCGGCCGGCCATCGGCTCGAACCTGCGCTTGATCAGGACGACCCGGCCCTCGATGAACGCGATGCCCCCCACCCCGACGATCGGGCGGGCGGGGTAACGGCGCGCCTCGGCGGCGGCCTGTGCGGACGCCACGGACGGGCCGACACGGGGGTCGGATGCCGCTGACGGGTCGACACGGGGCGGCGGGCCGACACAGGGGTCGGCCCCTACGGGGTCGCTGTCGCTCACTGGCCCATCACCTTCACGACCACGCGCTTCCTGCGCTGACCGTCGAACTCGGCGTAGAAGACCTGCTCCCACGGTCCGAGGTCGAGCGTGCCCTTGGTAATCGGCAGCATCACCTGGTGCCCCATCAGCGTGCGCTTCAGGTGGGCGTCGGCGTTGTCTTCGCCGGTCTGGTGATGGCGATAGTCCAGCCCGGACGGCGCCAGCTTCTCGAGCCACACCTGAAAGTCCTGGATGAGGCCGCTCTCCCAGTCGTTCACGTACACGGCCGCGGTGATGTGCATGGCCGACACGAGCACCATGCCTTCCTGAACACCGCTCGTTCTGACGGTGGCGGCCACCTCGTCGGTGATGCGGACGACCTCGCGCTTCTGCTTGGTGGTGAACCAGAGATAGTCGGTGTAGACGGTCATGGGGGCGATCATACTCGGGACTCGGGATCCCCGGCGCGCCCTTCGCCCCTTTGGCACGTTCAGGGTCGCCCTGAGGCACGTCGAGGGGCGGGACGTGGGTCCGGTTCTGACGCCGATCGCGTACACTACGCCCCATGACGTCCCTGTGCCCGCTCGTCCTCATGGCCGTGACGGCCGCTCTCGCGGCACCTCTTGCAGCCCAGTCGCCCTCGGCCGCACCGCAGACGCCGCGGCCGACCCTGGCCCAGGTGGACTACCACGTGCACGCCAAGGGCGGCCTGACGCTCGAGGACGCGCTCCGTCGATCGCGTGCAACGGGGATCTACTACGGCATCGCCATCAACGGCGGCTTGGGACAGCCGGCCGACAGCGACGCGGGACTCGAGGCCTTTCTGCGGGAGATGGAGGGCAAGCCCGCCTACACAGCCCTTCAAGCGGAAGGCCGCGAGTGGGTGCGGATGTTCTCGCAGGCGACCGTCGAGAGGTTCGACTACGTCTTCACCGACGCGATGACGTGGACCGATGACACGGGCAAGCGCATGCGCCTGTGGATGCCTGACGAGGTCGGCACGATCACGGATCCCGACCACTTCATGGACCTGCTGGTCGATCGGGCGCTCGGCATCTTCGGGCGCGAGCCGATCGACATCTATGTCAATCCGACCTATCTCCCCGACCAGCTCGCGACAGCGTACGACAGGCTCTGGACGCCCGCGCGCATGAAGAAGATCGTGGACGCCCTCGCAGAGCACGGCATCGCGATGGAGCTCAATAACCGCCGGCGCCTTCCGAGCGGCGCGTTCATCGACCTCGCGAAGCATGCCGGCGTGAAGTTCGCGTGCGGGACCAACAACGCCGGCGCCACCGACCTCGG
>JAPKZP010000761.1 GCA_026393735.1 Acidobacteriota bacterium | reverse complement strand
CGCGCCGCGACGGCCGACACGGCGGCGGTTCGAACCTCGGTGATGTACCGGCCGTCCATGACGGCCTGCAACGCGCCGGTCTCGGCGTCGAAGAGCAGGATCGCCGCGTGGTGCGTCGGCAGCCCCCGCAGTCGATTCCCCGCGAACACGCTGACGAGCTTTGTCCCGAGCGCCGCCGGCCGCTGGACGAACGCCGGCATCACGCCGAAATACGACTGCTCCGCCCCGACGCTGAGGACCGTCCGCGTCGGCTGCACGACGCGGCCGGACGAGAACGCGCACAGCGCCTCATGCATCAGCGCGGCCAGGTCCACGCCTTCGAGCGCCGCGACGACGTCGTGCTCGGTCAGGAACAGGAACATCTGGAGGCAGAGTATAGACGGCCCCGCGTGGTTCCTGCTATCGTCTCTCAGTTTTTCGATGCGCCTCCCCCGGGGGATACCATGCCCGACGAACCGATTCAGATCGACGCCGCGATCCTCGACCAGATGATCGAAGCCAATCGCCAGCGGGCGGTCATCGACGAACTGCGCCGCCGGGCGGAGCAGAACAAGGACAAGGTCGACGAGGCGGTCTTCCGGCTGGTGCTGGACGACTATGCCGCGCGGTCGCTCGCGCTGGACGCCACGGCCGAGCCGCTGCGCCAGCGGGCGCAGGCCGAATTCGACAAACTCCTGGCCGCGTACAGCAGGCTGGAGCAGCTCCGTCAGCGGGCTCGGCTCGAGAAGGAGGAACTGGAGTTCCGCGGCCAGATCGGCGAAATCGACGCTACGGTCCTCGCCGCGCGCGTCGCGGCTCCTACGCAGGTGCTCGAAGACTGCCGGACCGGCCTGATGGGTCTCGATGTGCAGAAGGCGCGGTTCGTCGAAGCCTTCGGCAGCGAGGAGGCGCTGCTCGGTCTGGTCACCGAGCGGGCAGGAGCCGACCAACCCGCCGACCGGAACATCGGTGCGCCGCGCGCGTTCGTGCGCGTCGAAGGCGAGGGGGTCGATGCCGGCGACTACGCCCTCGGCGTGGTGGCCCGGCTCGGACGCGCCGAAGACAACGACATCTGCGTCCAGAGCCGCGGCATCTCGCGCCACCACGCGGTCATCTCCGCCAATGTCCAGGGATTCGTCCTCCGCGATCTCGGATCGCAGAACGGGACGATCGTGAACGGAGAGCGGGTCGAGGAGCGCCAGCTCGCCGACGGCGATCTGATCGCGCTCGGCGACGCGCGCCTGCGGTACTCCCAGGCGCCGCGTCTGAACCCGGAGCCGGCGCAGCCCGGGGGATCCAGCGCCGAGCGCTGACCGCGGACGCGTGCGCGGCGAGCAGTACTCGGACGGCTAAACCTCGAGCACGACCTTCCCGACATTCTCACCGCGCTGCAGATGTCGCATCGCGGCGGGCGCCTCCGCGAACGGAAACCGCCGCCCGATGTACGGGGGCGCCGTGATGTCGCGCGTCAACACCTGGTAGGCCGGCGCAAGACGATCCACCTGGCTCCAAAGCCAGATCAGTTTGAACCCCATCACGCTCTTGTTGTGCGAAATCATCGCGAGCGGATCGACGCGCGGGCGCGAGCGGTACTGCCACCAGAGGCGCAGCCAGTTCGGACGCGACGACGTGGGCATGAGATCCGCCGAGCCGAAGATCACCAGCCGGCCGGCGGGGTGCAAGCGCCGGTACGCCGGCTTGAAGAAAGGCCCCGCGACCGAATCCAGCACGAGATGGAATCCGGTCAGACGATTCGCTTCGAGCGCCGCGTCGAGCTGCGCGCCGAAGGTCCGCCGGTCGCGCACGATGATCTGGTGCGGTGCGAGTCCTGCGTGCTGCACCAGGAACGCTCGCTTCGACTCGTGCCCGACCGTTGCGACGACCTGCGCGTGCCGCGAGCGGAGCAAAGCCAGCGCGTTCAGGCCGACGCCTCCGGCGGCCGAGTGCACGAGCACGCTGTCGCCTGGGTGCAGGGCACCGAGTTCATCGATGGCGTACCAGGCCGTGAGCGCCTGGACGGGGAAGGCCGCCCCGTCCGCCGCCGTCCAGCCGGGCGGCAGCGGGTGCAGGTAGCGCGCATCGACCGTCACGTGCGTGGCGTACGCGCCGAACCGGGTCAGGCCGAAGACCTGGTCCCCCGGCCGGAACACGCTCACGGCCCCCCCGACCGCCTCGACCGTCCCCGCAAACTCCAGGCCCGGCGTGAAGGCCCCGCCCGGCGTCGCCGAGTACAGGCCCATGCAGGCGAAGATGTCAGCAAAGTTGAGGCCGACGGCGCCCACCCGCACCCGGACGTCCCCTGCCCCGGGATCCGCCAGATCCTCTCTGTCCCGCCTCAACCACGCCAGCGACCCCGCCTTTGGCATCCGCCACACGTCTCTCGATGGCATCAGGTTCCCCCCCCGAACAAGGTAAATCATTCTGCTTGCACGGACTTCCCCGAATTGTTGTAAGATTCATCCAGCTTGTAACTTGGGTTGAGCCGCATTCCCATTTGCGGAGAATCGATGCCCAAATTCGCTCCCACTTGGAGACTGCCGTCATGACTTCCAGAATTCGTGTACCTCGCATCGTCGCCGCGGTGGCGCTGATCG
>JAPKZP010000089.1 GCA_026393735.1 Acidobacteriota bacterium | reverse complement strand
ATCTGACCCCCGTGGTCTACATCGACAGCGCCACCATCGGATGCCTGATGGACCTCTATCGGCAGGCGGCGGCCGCGGGCGGGTCGCTGAGGCTGGCGGGCGTGCAGAAGCGGGTCGAGACGATGTTGACCATGACGGGCGCGCACAACTTCATCCAGCTGTTCGCCGATGAACCCAGCGCCGTGGCCAGCTTCGAGGGATAGCCATGCGGACCATCAAGACCACCACCGGCGCACAGATTCGGCTCGACGGTGACCTGCTGACCGTGATGGAGACGCTGTACCACGAGGTCACGGCCAATCGGAAGCTCGAGCGGTCGTTCGAGGACATGGTGCGCGAGATCCAGCACCTCATCGGCCAGATGACCGAGGACGAGCGGCGCGAGTACCTGCAGGAAAGCCTGTTCCTGAACACCGTCACGTACGAGAACGAACGCCTCGGCGCCTACATGCGCAAGCTCGCCGGCACCGAGTAACAACCGCCGCAGCCCCCGATGGCGCTCAACCACCTGGCCACACGCTACACGTGCTCCTGGCCGTGGAACATCCTCGTGATGCTCTGCGACGGCCGGATCGTGTGCGGCTGCTCCGACCCCTACGCGCAGCGCGTGCTCGGCGACACGCGGACGACGCCGCTGCACGCGATCTGGACCGGGGAGACCATCACGCGCCTCCGCGCCGATCTCAACGCCGGCGGATCGGCGTTCTGCGGCGACTGCCCGCTGAAACTGCCGCTCGCGGAGGGCACCGCCCCGCCCCAGCGCGGGCTGGATGTGCCGCCGCAGCCCTCGCGTCTCTACATCGAGTGCACGGCCGCCTGCAACATCTCGTGCTTTCAGGCCTGTTGCGCCCCGGAGACCGGCATCACGCGGACGCGCGAAGCCGGCATGCTCGACGTCGACCTCTTCACGCGGGTCGTGGACGAGGCGGGCCCCTCGCTCGGGCGGATCGACTTCTTCAACTACGGCGAGGCGTTCCTCCACAAGCGTGCCGTGGAGATGTGCGAGTACATCAAGTCGACGTTCCCGCAGATCTACCTCTACACGAGCACCAACGGCCTTGCGTTCACGGAGGAGTCGGCGCGCCGGCTGGCGCGCTCGGGGATCGACGAAGTCACGCTCTCGATAGACGGCGCCACGCAGGAGACCTACGCGCGTTATCGCCAGCGAGGACGCTTCGACGTGGCGATGGCCACCCTTCGCGCCATGGTGGACGAGAAGCGCAGGATCGGCCGCGATGTGCCGACCATCAACTGGCGCTACATTCTCTTCACGTGGAACGACAGCGATGAAGAGATGGATCGCGCCCGCCGGATCGCGACCGAGATCGGCGTCGATCGGCTGACGTGGGAGATCACCGATCATCCGGAAGGCGCGTTCTCACGCCGGTTCGTGCCGGGGTCGCCGGACTACGAGCTGATCCGGTACGAGGTGTGGGACACGAGCAACCTGTGCAACGCCATCCCGGGCGCCACACCACGCGCGCGTATCGACGTGGACACAGCGTTCCCCAGCCTGCCGATTATTGGCCGCCGCGGGAAGACGCTGAAGGTGCACACGCGCGTCCGCAATCTGTCGGAGCGGCCGTTCCCGAGAGTGGCAAGTTACGGGCGCCGCCTCGTGCGCCTCGGCGCGCAGCTCTGCGACCAGGGCGGCACCGTCACCGAGCGCGACTACGCCCGCGCCTGGCTGCCGCACGACATCGCCCCAGGGCAGGAGGTCCGTGTCGTCATCGAGATTCCCGCACCCGCCCGGACCGGCCGCTACCAGCTGAAGTTCGATCTCGTCTCCGAAGGCGTCTCGTGGTTCGAAGCCTGCGGGTCACAGACCACGCTGAAGCCGCTCGTCATCCTGCCCTAGCGGCCCGTGGCGCACAGGCCCGGCGGCGCGAAACGCGGCCGGCGGTGCTAACATGCTCCGCGTCTGCCCCCACCCGTATCTCCCGGTTCTCTCTCCGCCGCACGTCCCGGAAGCCGGCACGGCGTCGCCGCCCTGCTGCGCTGCTGATGCCTGGGGGGAGGCTTGATGCCGCACGTGGCGCTGGTCGGTCCCGAACTGGAGGAGAACCTCAGCCTCCGGTACCTCGCCGCATCGCTGTCCGCCGCCGGTTTCGACTGCGACATCGTGCCGTTCGACGCGGGCACGGACGTGCCGTGGGCGCTGGCGCGAATCCTCGAGCGGCCCGATCGCCCGGCTCTCGTGGGCCTGTCACTCGCGTTCCAGCCCCGCGCGCGGGACTTTCTCGCGCTGGCCGTCGCCCTGCGCGAGCGCGGCTATGCCGGCCACCTGACCGCGGGAGGCCACTTCGCGACGTTTGCCTGCCGCGAGATCCTCCACGACTTTCCCGAGTTCGACACGGTGCTCTGTTACGAGGCCGACGCGACGCTGCCAGCGCTCGCAGCCGCCGTGATGGGGCGGGGGGACCAGGCGTCGATTCCCGGCCTGGCATGTCGCGATCGGGCCGGCGCGGTCCACGTGAATCCGCTGCCCGCGGCATCTGACGTGGCGGCGCTTCCCTGGCCCGATCGACGAGGAATGCCCTCGCATCACCTCGGCCACCGCGTGGCGGCGATGGTCGGCAGCCGGGGCTGCTACGCGCACTGCGCGTTCTGCTGCATCGCCGCGTGGCACGGCCAGGCACGCGGCGCACGCTACCGCCTGCGGCCCGTGGACGACGTCGCGGACGAGATGGCCTGGCTGTCGCGCGAGAAGGCCGTTCAGCTCTTCGTCTTTCACGACGACAACTTCTTCCTGCCGCGCCGCGACCTGACGCTGGCGCGCATTGCCGCGCTCGGCGACGCCCTCGACCGGCGCGGCGTCCGCGACTTCGCGGTCGTCGTGAAGGCGCGGCCGAACGATCTCGACCGCGACGTGGTGGACGCGATGCAGGCACGCCTCGGGCTCATCAGGCTGTTCCTCGGCGTGGAGAGCGACACCACGCGTGGCCTGCACGCGCTCGGCCGGGGCCTCGCGAGCGAGGACAATCACCGCGCCCTGGATCTCCTCCAGGCGACCGGTGTCTACGCCTGTTTCAACATGCTCGTGTTCGATCCGTGGTCGACCATCGAGGACCTCGAGGCCAACCTCCGCTTCATGGAGCGTTACGCGGACGTGCCTCACAACTTCGGGCGCGTCGAGCTGTACGCCGGCACGCCGCTCCTTGCGCGCCTGCAGGCGGACGGGCGCGCTGACGGCGACTACCTGGGATGGGATTACCGCCTGGCCGACGACGGGATCCAGCGGGTGTTCGAGATGGCGATGGCGTGCTTCTACACGCGCAACTTCTCCGACATGTCGGCCCCGCATCGACTGATGGGCACCAGGTTCCTGGTCGAGGTCGCCCGACGGTTCCACGCTGACGTCACCGACGCCCGTTGGCTCGACGACGTCAAGGCGCTCACCCGCGCGCTGACGCTCGACTCGGTCGGCGCGATGCGGGAGATCGTCGCGTTCGTGCGCGAGGGGCGCGGCGCGCGCGCCGAGGCGGGACTCGTCGCGGATGTGTCGGCGCGCTTGCGCGCTGTCGAAGCGGAGATTCACGACGCGGCCGGCAGGATCGAGACGACGATGCACTGCGCCGCGTGCGGCGCCGATGACACGCGGGATGGATTCACACGCACAGGAGGCCACCATGTCCCGGACCAGACCGTCCACACACCCGGACTCGTCAGGGCCTGACGCCGGCGCGCCGACGCCTCGCGCCCGCGTGCTGACGCATCTGGAGAGACTGCTGCGCGGAGCCACCGCCGTCGGGGCGGGCGCGCTGCTGGCCTGGGGCAGCCGTGCCGAAGCCCAGCGGCCGCCCCAGGTGTGCGATCCGCTGCCGCCGCCCGTCAACTGCAAGCCGCCCGAGAGCTTCACCGTCGAGCGCTGCGTGGCCCAGCAGACGCGCTGGACGAAGGTCAAGGGCACCTGGGCCGTGGACTTCACCGTGTGGCTCCTGCAGACGGGCTCCAGCCGCGGGCCGGCGCTTCCCGCGCTGTCCCCGCCGCCACGGGCCGAGATGCTGGCGCCGGGCGAGCCCGCCTTGCCCGTGAGTTTCGCGCGCGTGACCACCAGTGACGTGACGGTGGTCGGCGCCACCGTCGAATCCCTGGCCGCCGTCAGCAATCGCATCGACGTGAGGCTGCGGCCGGCCTCGGACGTGCATTCAATCACCGTGTCGCTGCCGAACCCGGCAGACCGACGCGACCGGTTCACGGTCGTGCTGGATGTCGGCAGGACGCCGGCGGAAGGACTGCTGGTTCCGGTCACGCTGGCCCCACGTGTCCGGTAGCGCTGTGCTAGCGTATGCCCATTCACCCAACCTGACCGGGAGGAAACTGTATGGTTCCAATCGTCGCGCTCTGGCTGCCGATCCTCGCGTCGGCGGTCATCGTATTCATCGTCAGTTCGCTGCTGCACATGGTGCTGCCGTACCACAGGACCGACTACGGCAAGCTCTCGCATGAAGACGACGTGATGCAGGCGATGCGAAAGGCCGGTGTCGCACCTGGGGACTACCTGATGCCGCACTGCTCGTCGCCGTCGGCCATGAAGGATCCGGCGTTCGTCGAGAAGATGACGAAGGGCCCGGTCGCGATGATGACGATCATGCCGAGCGGCCCGCCGTCGATGGGCGGCCAGCTCGCCCAGTGGTTCGTGTACTGCGTCGTCGTGAGCATCTTTGCCGCCTACATCTCGGGCCGCGCGCTTCAGCCTGGCGCGCCCTACCGGGCCGTGTTTCGTTTTGCCGGCGCCACGGCGTTCATCGGCTACGCCCTCGCGCTCTGGCAGGACTCGATCTGGTACAAGAAGGCCTGGAGCACCACCATCAAGAACACGATCGATGGCCTCATCTACGGCTGCCTGACAGCCGGGACGTTCGGCTGGCTCTGGCCCAGATAGGATGCACGGTGCCGGCGAGGCCGCGGACACAGCGAAAGGGGGCAGTCAGATGAAGAGGCGTAAGGGGTTCGTCGTGGCGGCGCTGGTGGCCGTGACCGTCGTCGCGGCCATCGGCCTGGCCGCGACCGCAGCGTCGGCACAGGCGTTCGCCGTCACATCGACGGCGTTCAAGAGCAGCGGAGCGATTCCACTCAAGTACGCCGACACTCAGGTCCCCGGGGGGCAGAACGTGTCGCTGCCGCTCGAGTGGACCGGGCTGCCCAAGGGCACCAGGTCGGTCGCGCTGACAATGGTCGACAAGACGACGCCAGACCGGTTTCTGCACTGGCTCGTGATCAACATCGACCCCGCCGACACGAAACTGGAGGAGGGCGCGTCACTCAAGAAGATGCCGTCGTTCACGACGGAGTTCAAGAACGGCTCCGGCAAGGACGGGTACGGCGGCCCGGCCCCGCCCGCCGGCCCGGCGCACGAGTACGAGATCACGGTGTGGGCGCTGAGCATCCAGAGCATGGGCATGACGGACAACGCGGGCTTGAAGGAGTTCGAGAGCTTCGTGCAGGGCAAGGTCGTCGGCAAGGTCGTGATGACCGGCACGTTCGCGCGTCCCGCGCGCTAGGACACTGACCGGATCGTCCTGGACGCCGCCGTACAGGAAACAGGGCCGCGGGTGCTCAATCCGCGGCCCTGCTCCGTCGAGGAGGAGGTTGGAGGAGGGAGAGGCGACTAGGCTTTCACCGGCACGGCCGCCGGCACGCTCACGGCAGCCGGTTCGGACCCGAGTTCCACCAGTTTCCACGCATCCGGCTCGTCGAGAATCCGCTTCGCGAACGCCGTGTGCAAGGCGTGTCCCGCCCGATGGGCAACCAGATGCCCGATGATGGGATACCCGACCAGCGACAGATCTCCGATGGCGTCCAGGATCTTGTGACGGACGAACTCGTCCTCGTACCGGAGCTGGTTGTTCAGCACGCCGGTCTCGCTGAGGACGATGGCGTTTTCCAGGGAGCCGCCGAGGGCGAGGCCCTGCTGGCGCAGCATTTCCACTTCGTACAGGAACCCGAACGTCCGCGCCGGCGCAATGTCGTCGACAAACGCCTGTTCGTCCACCTGCAGCGTGTGGGACTGGTGACGCAGCAGCGGGTGGTCGAAGCTGATGTTGTAGGTGACCTTGAAGAAGTCCGACGGATACAGCGACATCAGCTTGTCGCCGCGCGACACGGTGATGGGCCGCACGACCTTCAGGTAGCGGCGCGGCGCGGTCAGCGTCTTCACGCCCGCTTCCTGGATCAGGTAGACGAACGGCGCCGAACTGCCGTCCATCACCGGCACCTCGCGGTGGTCGAGCTCGACGAGCACGTTGTCCACGCCCATCGACGTGATGGCCGCCAGCAGGTGCTCAACCGTCTCCACCGTCGCACCGTTGTGCGACAACCCGGTGGCGTGGTTCGTGCCGCTCACATGCGCCACCGACGCCGGGATCTCGATACCGAGATCGCTGCGCCGGAACCGGACGCCGGTGTCAGCCGCCGCGGGTTTCAGGGTGAGCGTGACTTTCTGGCCAGAATGGAGGCCGATACCGGCACATGCCACCTGACGCCGAAGTGTCCGCTGAAGGGTCATTATCCTCTCGTCAGTCCAAGGGTCTGGACCGCTTTGAGGAAAGCAATCCGCATACCGACCGTTCAGTAATTTGAAGAATATTCACAAGCACCTACTACACAATAACTTACAGCCTGACTCTGCCACCTGTCACCCGGCAGGATTCAGCCGATTGTGTCACGCACACCACAGTCGATTTGCCCGACGGTGTGGCCGTTTGACCACACTGGCCTCTCGCTACTATCCCGTTGATCCGGACTAACTTGCGGCCGCACGACCCCGGACGGCCGCGCCCGGAAGGACGTCTGCCAGCACGCGCCCGGTGTACGACGACTCCTGGGCCGCGACGGCCTCCGGCGATCCTTCGGCGACGATGTACCCCCCGGCTTCCCCACCCTCGGGGCCCAGGTCGATGAGGTGGTCGGCGGTCTTGATCACGTCGAGGTTGTGCTCGATCACGACCACGGTGTTGCCCTGGTCGGTCAGCTTGTTCAGCACGTCCAGCAGCTTCTGCACGTCGTCGAAGTGCAGGCCGGTGGTCGGCTCGTCGAGGATGTAGAGCGTGCGTCCCGTGCCGCGCTTCGAGAGCTCCTTCGCGAGCTTCACGCGCTGCGCCTCGCCGCCGCTGAGCGTCGTGGCCGACTGGCCGAGCTTGATGTAGCCCAGCCCCACGTCGACCAGCGTGCGGAGCTTGTTGGCGATCGGGGGGAAGTGCTCGAGCAGCGGCAGCGCCTGGTCGACGCTGAGTTCGAGCATCTCGGCAACCGACCGGCCGCGGTACTTGATTTCGAGCGTCTCCCGGTTGTAGCGGCGGCCCTTGCACTCCTCGCACGTGACGTAGACGTCGGGCAGGAAGTGCATCTCGATGGCGATGACGCCGTCCCCCTGGCACGTTTCGCAGCGTCCCCCTTTCACGTTGAACGAGAAGCGCCCGGGCTTGAAGCCGCGCGTGCGCGCCTCGGGAATCAGCGCGAAGAGTTCGCGGATGAAGGTGAAGAGCCCGGTGTAGGTCGCAGGATTCGACCGCGGCGTGCGGCCGATGGGCGACTGGTCGATCTCGATGACCTTGTCGATGAGCTCGATGCCTTCGATGCGATCGTGAGGCCCCGGCTCGTCGCTCGCGCGGTACAGCGTGCGCGCCAGCGCGCGGTACAGGATGTCGTTGACGAGCGTGGACTTGCCCGATCCGCTCACCCCGGTGATGGCCGTGAGCAGGCCGAGCGGGATGTGCACGTCGAGGTTCTTCAGGTTGTTCGCGCGCGCGCCGCGAATGACCAGCTCGCCTCTCAGCGAAGGCCGACGTGCCGCCGGCACGCCGATCATGCGCACGCCGCGGAGGTACTGGCCCGTGAGGGATGTGGTGTCCCCGTGCAGCAGTTCGTCCGGGGTGCCCTGGAAGATCACGTACCCGCCGTGCTCGCCCGCGCCAGGGCCGAGATCGATCACGTAGTCGGCGGCGCGGATCGTCTCCTCGTCGTGCTCCACGACAATGACTGTGTTGCCCAGGTCGCGCAGCCGCTTCAGCGTGGTCAGCAGGCGGCGGTTGTCGCGCTGGTGCAGGCCGATGGACGGCTCGTCGAGCACGTAGAGCACGCCGCGCAGGCTGGCGCCGATCTGCGTCGCGAGGCGGATGCGCTGGGCCTCACCGCCCGACAGCGTGGCGGCGCTGCGGCCCAGCGTGAGGTAGCCCACGCCGACGTCGACGAGGAAGCGCAGGCGCTCGACGATTTCGCGGCGGATGCGGCCGGCGATAAGGTCGTCCCGATCCGTCAAGGTCATGGTCTCGAAGGCGCGGAACGCATCCGAGACCGGCAGGCTGACGAATTCGGTGATGCTTCGCCCTTTGACATGGACCGCGCGGCTCTCGGGACGCAGCCGTTCACCGTGGCACCCGGCGCACGGGCGCAGCGAGCGGTAGGGCTCGAGATCGGCCTGATCCACCCATGTCGCCTGTTCGTAGCGCCGGCGGCGATTGGGAATGACCCCTTCGAAGCCCTTGCCGTACGGATCCTTCTGGCGGGCGGCGGACGTCGCCGGGGACGCCGGCTTCGCTGCGCTCCCGTCGGCGCGCCCGGCGGACTTTGAGGCTCCCGACGGGCCGAACAGGATCAGGTCGCGCGCCTTCTTCGGCAGCTTCCCGAAGGGCACGTCGATGTCGATGCCGAAGTTCCGGCCGATGGCGGTCACGGCCTCCTGGACGAGCCGCTCGTCGCCCTGCGCCCACGGGGCCACGGCGCCGGCCAGCAGGGACCGCTCCGGGTCCGGGATGATGCGCGCCGGGTCGAAGTCCCACAGTGCGCCGAGGCCCTGACAGTCGGGGCAGCCGCCGTGCGGCGAGTTGAACGAGAACGCGCGCGGCGACAGTTCGGGGATGCTCAACCCGCAGTTGACGCACGCCAGCTTGCGCGAAAAGAGCCGGTCGCCGCCGTTGAGGGTGTTGATGACAACGACGTCGCCCGCGAGTTCAAAGGCGATTTCCAGCGACTCGGTGAGGCGGCGCTCGATCCCGGGCTTCACGATCAGCCGGTCGACGACGATGTCGATCGCGTGATTGCGTCGGCGGTCGAGGGGAATGTCGTCCTCGAGAGACCGCATCTCGCCGTCGACGCGCGCCTTGATGAACCCGCGCTGCCGCCATCCGGCCAGGTCCTTCTTGAACTCACCCTTGCGTCCGCGCACGACCGGCGCGAGCACGTTGATGCGGCTGTCCGACGGGAAGGTGATGACCTGCGCGACGATCTGGTCGAGGGTCTGCGACGTGATGGCGCGGCCGCAGGCCGGGCAGTGCGCCACGCCGATGTTGGCGAAGAGCAGCCGCAGGTAGTCGTAGATTTCCGTCACCGTGGCGACGGTCGATCGCGGGTTGGCGCCGGTGGTCTTCTGTTCGATCGACTGCGCGGGCGACAGGCCGTCGATCGAGTCGACGTCCGGCTTCTCCATCTGGTCGAGGAACTGGCGCGCGTAGGCCGACAGGGACTCGACGTAGCGCCGCTGTCCCTCGGCGTAGATCGTGTCGAAGGCCAGCGAGGACTTGCCGGATCCCGACAGGCCCGTGACCACGACGAGCTGGTTGCGCGGAATGTCCACATCGATGTTCTTGAGGTTGTGGACGCGCGCGCCGCGAATGGAAACCCAGCGATGAATCATACTAGCGGTCCAACCGGCCTTGCCCTAAACATGCGATTCTACCACCTGCGCCGCGCAGGGCTATAATCGGGCGACCCGCACGCGGGAACGCCGCGCCGGTCATCCCGCCCCGGAGGATGGACATGAGCCGATCCGTCGGGCGCAATGTGGTTCGCAAGGACGGGACAGCGAAGGCCGTCGGCACAGCCAGGTACGTCGACGACCTGACGTTTCCGGGCATGCTTCACGCCCGGACCATCCGCTCGACCATCCCCCGCGGCCGCATCGTCCGCATGCACCGGCGCTTCGACGCCGCCGGTTTCACGATCGTCGACGCCCGCGACATTCCCGGGCGGAACCTCGTGTCGCTCATCCAGGAGGACCAGCCATGCCTGGCCGAGGGCGAGGTGCGGCACGCCGCCGAACCCCTGCTGCTGCTGGCGCACGAGGACCGCGAGCGGCTGCTGCAGGCGCAGGTCGAGGTCGAGTACGCGCCGGCGCCGGCCCTGCTCGATGCCCGCGAGTCGACGCACGTCTTCAAGGAGATCCGGATCGCGCGCGGCGATCTCGACACCGGTTTCCGTGAGGCCGACCTGGTCGTCGAGGGCGAATACCGGACCGGCCACCAGGAGCATCTCTACATCGAGCCGAACGGGATGATCGCCGTGCCCGAGCACGGGGGTGTCACGGTCTACGGGTCGCTGCAATGCCCGTACTACGTGCACCGCGCTTTGTGCGTGCTGCTCGACCTGCCCGAGGACAAGGTCCGCGTCGTGCAGGCCGAGACCGGCGGCGGGTTCGGCGGCAAAGAGGAGTACCCGTCGATCATCGCCGGGCACGCGAGCCTGCTGGCGCTCAAGTCCGGCCGGCCGGTGAAGCTCATCTACGACCGCACGGAAGACATGATCGCCACCACCAAGCGCCACCCCTCCACCGTCCGGCACAGGACGGGCGTGATGCGGGACGGCCGGCTGGCGGCGATGGAGATCGACGTCCTGTTCGACGGCGGCGCGTACTGCACGCTGAGCCCCGTGGTGCTGTCGCGCGGCTGCCTCCACGCGACGGGGCCGTACCGGTGCGACCACGTGCGGGTAAGCGGTCGCGTGGTGATGACGAACACGCCGCCCAATGGCGCGTTCCGCGGCTTCGGCGCGCCGCAGACCCTCTTTGCCGCGGACGTGCACATGGAGCGGATCGCCGAGCAGCTCGGCATGGATCCCGTGCGGCTGCGCGAGCTGAACGCCCTGCGCCCGGGCGACAGCACAGCCACCGGCCAGGTCCTCGGCGCCGATGCCGCCGCGCTCGACGTGCTCCGCGCCGCGGTGTCGCGCAGCGGCTTCCACAGGAAGCGCCGCGCGTATCGCGGCACCGGCAGGGGCATCGGCCTGTCGCTCTTCTTCCACGGCGCCGGGTTCACCGGCAGCGGCGAGGTGAAGCTGAAGTCCAGGGCGTCGCTCGAGCTCACGCCGGACGGCGTGCGCATCCTCGTCGCGAGCACGGACATCGGCCAGGGCCAGCGCACCGTGCACGCGCAGATCGTCGCCGAGGCCCTCGGCCTCCCATTCGAGGCGGTCGAGGTGGCGGCAGCCGACACGTCCATCGTGCCCGACTCCGGCCCGACGGTGGCGTCGCGCACGACGATGGTGGTCGGCGGGTTGCTGAAGCGCTGCGCGGAGGAGATGAAGGCGCGACTGGGCGCGCTGACGCCCCGGGCGTACCTGCGGCGGCACGGCCCGCTCGTCATCACGAAGCAGTACGAGCCGCCGCCGGGGCTCGTCTGGGACGACGACACCTACCAGGGATCGGCGTACGGGTCGTACGGCTGGGCCTGCGACGTGATCGAGGTCGAGCGCGATCCGGTCACCGCTGGTACGCGCTCACCGAGGAGGTGGTCATGCGCGACGGCGCGATGGCCAACAGCCAGCTGACCAACTACCTCGTCCCCACCACGCTGGACACGCCCCCGATGGACGTGATCATCGTGGAAAAACCGTACGCGCATGGCCCATACGGCGCCAAGGGCGTCGGCGAGATGCCGTTCGACGGCGTCGCACCCGCCGTGGTGAACGCCATCCGCAGCCTCGGCATCGACATTCGCGACGTGCCGGCCACGCCCGAGCGTGTGATGGCTGCGCCGTCAATCCGGACTTCGCCGAGCGTGGCGGAGGGCCCGCAACAGTCTGTGGCAAAAGGCTCGAAAACGGTCGTCTCGCAGGGCTCGAATAAGATCGTGGCGAAGGGTGCGAAGACGGTCGTCCCGCAGGGCTTCAGCCCTGCGAGACGCCGCAAGGCGGTGCGGTCGTGACGCCCGCCTTCCGCCCGATCGCGTTCGTCCTGAACGGCAGGCGGGTGGCTGTGCGCGTGCATCCGCTGAAGCGCCTGCTCGACGTGCTGCGCGAGGACTGCCGACTGACCGGGACGAAGGAAGGCTGCGGCGAGGGCGAGTGCGGCGCGTGCACGGTCATCGTCGATGGCAAGGCGGTCAACTCGTGCCTGGTGCCGGTTGCGCAGGCCGCCGGCACCAGGGTGACGACCATCGAGGGCTTGCACGGGCGCCACCGGCTCCAGGCCGCGTTCGCGGAATTGGGCGGAGCGCAGTGCGGGATCTGCACGCCGGGCATGATCCTCGCGGCTTCGACGCTCGGCCCGAAGCCGACACTCGATGAGGTGCGCACGGGCCTCGCGGGCAACATCTGCCGATGCACCGGGTACGAGGGCATCTACAGGGCGATCAAGGCTGCGAACAAGGCGCGAGGCGCGAGGCGCGAGGCGCGAGGCGAGGGGCGAGAGGCGCGAGGTACGGCACGCGCACGAACGGCGGCGCGACGGAGGCGGCCATGAGGACGGCGATCTCGCCCCTCGTGGTGAAGCAGCCCCGCACGTTGAAGGACGCCCTGCGGATGCTGCGGGACGACGGACCGCTCACGCCGCTCGCCGGCTGCACGGACGTCTATGTCGGGCTGAACTTCGGCACGCTTCGCGACGCGCGCTTCCTGAACATCTGGGGCCTCGACGACCTGCGCGGCATCGACGTGCGCGGCGACGTCCTGCGCATCGGCGCGCTGACGACGCACGCCGAGATCGTGCGATCGGTCCTGGTGCGGCGCCGCCTGCCGATGCTCGCGGCCGCGTGTCGGGAAGTCGGCGCGGTGCAGATCCAGAACCGCGGCACGCTCGGCGGCAACATCGCCAACGGCTCCCCCGCCGGCGACTCGCTGCCCGTGCTGGCGGCGGCCGAGGCGTTCGTCGAGCTGCGCAGCGCCGAGTGGACGCGCACGGTGCCGTTTGGCGAGTTCTACACCGGTTATCGCAAAAGCGTGATGCGGCCCGACGAGCTCATCACGGCCGTCGAGATCCCGCGAGTGGAGGGCGCGCAGTGGTTCCGCAAGGTGGGCACGCGGGCGGCGCAGTCCATTTCGAAAGTGGTGATGGCCGCCGTGCGAGCCAGCCGTCCGCGCATCGCGCTCGGGAGCGTGGCCCCCACCGTCGTGCGCGCGCGAAGCACTGAAGAGGCGCTGGCCGCAGGCGGCGCGATCGAGGAGGCCCAGCGGCTCCTGCAGGACGAGATCAGCCCGATTGACGACATCCGGTCCACGGAGGCGTATCGCCGGTTCGTGGCCGCGAACCTCCTGATGCAGTTCTGGACGGACACCGCCCCGCGGGGCCGCGCCCGTCCAGGTGTCAATCGCCGGACGCGATAGCCGGCGCTACTTCAAGCCCCAGTGCTCTCCGAAGGCGCCGGCCACGATCGCCGCCGCACGGTCCACTCCGGACCAGTCATTCGCCGCGGCCTGCGGGAGACTCAGCGTGGCGATCTTGCCGTGCACGCTGGACGTGACGGCCAGCAACTGGCTCACTTCCGCCGACACCGGGCTGCCGCTCTTGACCTTGTTCGCCGCCTCGCCCGCCAGGCGTGCGACGCTCTCGAACTCCAGCTTCATGGTCTCGCGGGCCGCCTTGTCCACGGTCGTGCTCTTCTTCGCCGCATCGTCGGCAGGCCCCTTCACGCGCTTGGCCAGTTGCCCAATCTGCTCGATGTGGCCGGCGACTTCCTTGTCTCCCAACCGGCTGGCCGTGGCGTCCATCGCCTCGATGGGCCAGACCACACCGTACGCCCCGGCAAGAACGGCGCACTGCCTGCTGAACGCCTGCCATTCGCTCGGCACGGCGCTGCCCTGCTGGCTGCTGGCGCGACGCTCGACGTCGCTGGCCCGGCGCAGGAGCGTGAGCGCTTCCGGACCCGCCGACTTGGTGCTCTGGAAGCGTTCGTTGAAGGTGCTGATGTCTCTCTCGAAGTTCTTGAGGAACTCCTTGACCTCAATCGTGCCGGCCGCGCCCCGGATGACCGCGTCGTCGAGGTTCTTCTTCTCGAGGGCCTTCTTCCAGGTCTCGAACCCCGCCTTGATCTGCTTGCCTTGCTGCTCAACGGCCTTGTCGTTGAGGCGTCCGGCCGCAAACGACGGGACGGCAAGCGCGGTCATGATGCCGACGACGAGAGCCTGGACGAAGGTCTTCCGTGCCATGTGGGTGCACCTTTCGCTTGGAGAAGGGACCAGTCTAGTCGTTACCGGGCCTGCGCGGCCATCTTTTCGCGTGCCTTGGTGACGTCGCGGTGAAACACGAACAATTTGTCGGCGTTCTCGGACTTGTCGGTGAAGTTCCACGTCTTGCCGCCGCGCTGTTTCACCTTCAGTTCCTTCTTCAGGTAGTCGATCTCGAACACGTCGAGATCGCGCAGCGGAAACGAGAACGCATCCTTCTTGTTGGCGGTCTGGTAGGAGATGGCGGACGGCGTCGCCACCAGGCGGCCGTCACACGACCCCATCCCGTGCTTGTGGACGACGGCCACAGCGGCGTTGAGCCGCACCTCGTGGAACTTCAGCGCAATCGAGGTCTCGCCCGTCTCACCGACGTCGATGCTCTGCGCGAGGCCCTCCTCGCCCGTGGCCGAGGCGTTCAGCTGGTGGGAACCGGGCGTCACCTCGGTCGTGCGGAGCGGCGTGGCGCCGACGTACTTGCGATCGACGAACACGGACGCGCCCGGGACGTCGCTCTCGACGACGAGCACCGGGGCGGCCGGGGGCGGAGGCGGCGCGGGGGCGGCCTCGACGGGCCTTTCCTTCTTCGGCCTGGGCTTCGTGATCTTCGGCGTCTCCGGTTCGGGCTCGGGCTCGACCGGCCTGGGTGCCACGCGCGGGGGCGGCTCCGTCTTCGTCTGGACCGGCGCTTCCTTCGGCGCCGGGGCCGGTTTCATGATCATCGTCGCGCCGAAGTACGCCGCGACAAGCAGGATCACTACCGCCGCGCCGATGGCCAGGATCTTTCCCAGCCCGCCGGAACCGGGCTGCTCGTCGTGATTCAACACTGCCATGTGATCCGTCGCCTCCCGCTGAGAGTATAGGACGGAGTGCGGCTCCCGTCAGCCCGTACGTGCGACGGGCCGCGCCAGGCGCGGCCCGTGCCATCCCGCAGCCGTTGGAGGCCGGCTCTTACTGGATCGCCGTGGCGCCGGCCGGCGCGCTGGTGTCGGTCATCGCCAGCGC
>JAPKZP010000658.1 GCA_026393735.1 Acidobacteriota bacterium | reverse complement strand
GTCCGTCCACCCGTACTCCCGCCCGATCTCTGTATAGAGATAGCTGTAGAACGAAGGAGGGCAACCTTCGACGCGGTCAACACGAACATCCGGCAGGTCCGTCCACGCCGGCCGGAACGCGTTCGGGTCTGTCAGTTCCAGGTACGTCCGAGTGACCATGTTGCCTCCCGCATCGTCAGACCTTACCCCCGCACAGGGAAATGGCAAGACCTCAGGCCTGACCCTATCCAGGGGCTAGCGAAACTCGGCGAGGAGCTCGTCCGGCGACACGGTCGCCGGGCCGAAGCGGCCGACGACGATGCCGGCGGCATGGGTCGCGAGTTGGGCGGCTTCGGCCAGCGTCGCTCCGGCGGCCAGGCTGAGCGCGACCGTCGCGATCACCGTATCGCCCGCGCCGGTGACGTCTGCCACTTCCCGCGCCACGGCAGGATAGTGGGCTGCACCGGCGGGGTCGAGCAGCGACATGCCCTGCTCCCCGCGCGTGATGAGCACGCCCTGGCACTTCGCCCGTTCCAGGAACACCCCCCCGGCGCGGCGCGCGTCCTCGTCGGTGCGGATGCGCATGTGCGTCGCCATCTCCGCCTCGTGATGGTTCGGCGTCACAAGCGTCGCGCCGGCGTAGTACTCGATGTGCGGGATCTTCGGATCCACCAGCACCGGGACGCGGCGTGCCCGGGCGCGGTCGACCGCCGCCTCCACGAGCGCCTTCGTGACCGCGCCCTTCAGGTAGTCGGAGACCACGACGACGCTGGCGCGGTCGATGTGGGCACACAGCTGCGCCACCAACTGCTGTTCGATCGTGCCGGACGCCTCGCGATCGCTCTCGAAATCCACGCGCGCCACCTGCTGGTTGCGCGTCGTGACGATGCGCTGCTTGGTCGTGGTGGGCCGGTCCGCATCGACCACGAGGCTGTCACAGCCGATTGCCCGCCGCGTCAGCTCCTGGCGCAGCCGGTCCGCCGACGGGTCCGTTCCGACGAGGCCCACGAGTTCGACCCGGCCTCCCAGCGCCGCCGCATTCGCGGCCACGTTGCCCGCGCCGCCGACGCGGTACTCGTCGTGGTCGTGCTCGACGACCGGCACCGGCGCCTCCGGGGAGATCCGGCTGACGCGGCCGATCACGAACTGGTCGAGCATCACGTCCCCGGCGATCAGCACACACATCGCCGGAAAGCGATCGACGATCGCCCGGGCCCGTGCAGGCGTCAGCATGGGTGATCCGGTCACGATGCCAGCCCTCCATCGGGGACCGTTCCGGCAGCTTCCAGCGGTTCCGCGCGTTGCGCCGCGAACGGCAGCGTGATGAGCACCAGGAGCAGCATCAGGAACTCCGAGTCGCCGAAATTGTGCTCGAACAGCCCCGCCGACAGCATGCCGGCGATCGCGGCGAGGCCGGCGGCCGACAGGAACTTGAATCGGCCGTTCTTGAGGAGGCCCCACAGTCCCATCGCCGCGCTCGTCACGAACCACAACCACGCGGCGAGGGCCGGCAGGCCGCGCTCAGCCGCGATCTGCAGCGGCACGTTGTGCAGGTGCGGATTCACGCGTTGAACCGAGTCCGTGTCGCGGAAGCGGACGTACTCCCGCTCGACCATGTTCGGACCCATGCCCGTGAGCGGATCCGCCGCGATCATGCGCACTCCTTCCCGCACCATGGCGACGCGGTCGCGGCTGGTCGGGTCCTTCAGGTCGAACATCGAGTAAAGGCGCTGCGTGACCTGCGGGGGAGCCACCGCGATCCCAATCGCAATCAGCACGGGCAGTGCCCCGATCAGGCGGAAGTCCTTCATCAGCAGGAGCGCGGCGATCGCCACGCTCGCGCCCACCCAGGCGCTGCGCGTGAAGGTCAGCACCAGCGCCGCCAGCAAGGCCGGCATCACGGCAGCGGGCCATACCCAGTCCCGCTTCTCGAACAGCAGGCGGGCGGCGGCGGTCGTCGCCACCATCATCAGGAGGCCGGAATAGGTCATGTAGTGGCCCATCGACCCTTGCGGACGCTGCCCGAGGTTGTTGTAGTGGAGAATGCCGTACTGGATGATTCCGAACGCCGCGCTGGCGGCGCCGACGGTGATGATCACGTCCGCCGCTCGCCGGGCGCGTGCGCCACGCGCGATCTCATAGGTGATGGGGACCACCAGGTACAGCAGCAACTGCTTGTCGTCGATGAGGCTCGCCCGCGGGTCGACGGAGAACGCCGTCGACACTGCCGTCAGCACGGCATACACGAGCAGCGGCCGGAAGAAAGGCGGCGCCGCAAACCTCGCGCGGCCGGTTGCCAGCAGCGCCAGCCACGTGACCACCATCACGGCGAGCAGGATTTGCGCGGCGGCAATCGACACCTGTTCGGCGCCCACGAATCCGTAGAGGGACCACACGGCGATCTGTTCCAATCGGATTCGCTTCATAAGGTTCTTTCGCCAGCCGATCGAGCCCGCGCAAGGACCCGCTCGGCGGCTGCCGCAACCGTGCCGGGGCTGATCGTCCTCAGGCAGCGGTAATCGCCGGGTTCGCAGGTGCGCTGGTCGCACGGCCGGCACGGCAGCGTTCCGACGTCCACGGATTCCATCGCGAGCTCCGGGTCACGCCACGGGCCCCAGACCACCGGCGTCGTCGGACCGAAGATCACCACCATCGGGGTGGCTGTCGTGGACGCCACGTGTGCCGGCCCGCTGTCGCCGCCGACGAACACGGCCGCGCGTGCGACCAGGCTCCGGAGTTCTGCGAGGTCGAGATCGCATGCCACGACGACGGCCGTCGGGGCGGCGCCGCGCGCCTGCGCAATCCGCCGGACGTCCTCGGCCCGCGCGGCCTGTGCGGGACCGGTCGTGAGGATAATACGACGATTCGGGTTCGCCGCGAGCAGCAGGGCCGCGACGTCGCCGAACGCCGATTCAGGCCACCGGCGGAACTCGTTCCCCGCGCCGACGTGGACCACGACGAGATCGTCAGTCGGGGCGAAGCCCCACGACGCCAGGCGGCTGGACATACGGCCGTCCGCGGCGGCGTTGGCGACCATCTCGACTGGATTCGCCTGCGGTGTCGGCCGTTCGAGCCCTCCGACGAGGGCCTCCACCAGGTCCCACTGGTTCTCGACCGAGTGGCGGGGGCGGTGCCCGCGCGGCCGCGCGATCCGCCGCGTGTACATCCATCCGCGGCCCTTGATCACGTACCCGATCCTCACCGGCGCGCCCGTGGCCCACGCGAGCAATGAACTGCGCGGGCCGCCGTGAAAATCCAGAACAGCGTCGAAGCGCTCGCGCCTGAGCCGCAACGCCAGCGACGCGTCCTCCCGCACGCGGGCAAACCCGTGCCGCAGCGGGGCGACGATGACGTCATTCAGGTGCGGGTTCTGCGCGACGACCGGGGCGGCCTGGGGCTCCACAAGATAGGTGAGGTGCGCGCCTGGGCGCGCCCGACTCAGCGCCCGGATGGCCGGCGTCGTCAGCACGACGTCGCCGATCAGCCGCAGGCGGATGAGCAGGATCTTCAGGGCAACAGCCTCACGCCTTGGCAGGAACGGCGTCGATCGTCGCTTCGTCGATCAACATGACGGGGATGTCGTCCTTGATGGGATACACCCGGCTGCACCGGCTGCACTTCAGTCCCGTATCGTTGTTGACCAGCACGACGGGCACGTCCTTGCAGGCAGGGCAGACGAGGATCTCGAGCAGTTCCTGGCTCACGGCCATCGGGCGCCTCCTTGCGACTCCACGCCACTATAGCAGAGGTCCGCGGCGACTGGCTGACACGTCCCGGGCTTTGTAGTGAGCCATGGAGCTCGACCCCGCTTCGGCTGACGTGCCCGCCGAACTGGCCGAGCTCTACGGCCGCCAGAGCCAGATGTCCGAGGCCGTCGAGTGGGCCGGGGTGGCGCTGACGAAGGAGCCGGATCACAGCGACGCGAATCGCATCCTCGGCACGATCTACGCGGAACTCGCGAGCCGTGATGAACGCGCTGCGCCGGCGGCGGGCGGGACCTCGTACAGGAAACTCGCGATCGACCATCTCGAGCGGGCGCTCAAAGACGCGCGGCGCGACGTTGCGGCTGGCGTCCGCTTGATGCTGGCGCAGCAGTTCATGCAGTCGCAGGCGCCCGACAAGGCGATCCCCGTCCTGCGCCAGTTGCTCGCCGACGAGCCCTGGCTGCCGCAGGGCGTGGCCCTGCTCTCGGACGCGTACACGGGCGCGGGACGCCAGGCCGACGCGATCGCGCTCTTGAAGGACGCGGCGACCATGGAGCCGTCCTTCTACGGGACGCTCGCGGAGACGTACGAGAAGGCCGGGAACAACACGGAGGCCGCCGAGGCGTACGCGAAGGCCTCCGAGCAGGATCCCGGCAACTTCGATCTGAAGACGCACTGGGCCTCGGTGCTGCTGAGCAGCGCCGACACATCCTCGACGACGCGCGCACGCGATCTGCTGCTCGAGGTCACCAAGGCCAACCCCACGGCCGCATGGCCGCTCTACCTGCTCGCCCGCGCCCAGCGCGCGCTCGGCGAGCTCGATGCGTCCGAGACGAGCGCTCGCACCCTGCTCGCGGTCAGCCCGGGCAGCACCTCGGGCGCGCACGCGCTGGCCCAGGTGCTCGAGGCGCGGCGTGAGTGGGGGAAACTCATTACGGCGCTCGAACCAATCGTCGCGAAGCCGTCGAGGGGCCGCGATGCGGACACGGCTCTCGTGCTGACGCACCTCGGGTTCGCGTACCTCGAAGTGGGGCGCGCCGACGACGGCGTGGCCGCGTTCGATCGGGCAGTGAAACTCGACCCGCAGGACGCCGACCTGAAGCACTACCTCGCGCAGGCTCTCGTCACGGCGAAGAAGTACGACCGCGCGCTCGGTGTCATCCGGGAGCAGCGCGCGACGGATCCGTCCGACCCCAAGCTCGCGCGCATCGAGGCGGATGCCCTGCGCGGGATGGGCAAGCCCGACGATGGCGTCGCGCTGCTCAAGAAGTTCGCGGACGCCGCCACCGGGGAGCCCACCGCCGCGCAGGTGCTTGGCGAGTACTACGCGTCGCTGCACCGGTACGCCGACGCGGCGCTGGTGCTCAAGCGCGCAACCGCGACGTACCCGGACGACCTGACCGTGCTGTTCCAGTACGGCGCGACGCTCGAGCGCCAGAAGCAGTTCGCGGAGGCGGAGCGGGTATTCCGGCAGGTGCTGGCGAAGGACCCGGCTCACGGCCCGAGTCTTAACTACCTCGGCTACACGCTCGTCGAGCGAGGCGTTCGCCTCGACGAGGCCCTCGCGTTCATCAAGCGGGCCGTTGGTGAAGATCCGTACAATGGCGCCTACCTCGACAGTCTTGGCTGGGCCTATGTGAAGCTCAGCCAGTTCGACCAGGCCGAACGGCCTCTGCGGATGGCCGCCGAGCAGTTGCCGAAGGACTCGGTGGTCCAGGAGCACTGGGGCGACCTGCTGGCCAGGAAGGGCCGCTATGCCGAGGCGATCGAGGCGTGGAGGCGGTCGCTCGCCGGCGACGGCGAACAGATCGAGCGCGCGCAGATCGAGCGCAAGATCCGCGAAGCCCTGGACAAGGCCGGCAGGGAGTAGGCGCGTGCTGAGGGCCTGCGCCATCGTGGCGGCGGTGGCCCTGCTGGCCGCCGCCTGCGCGACGGTCGGATCGCTGCAGGTGCCGCCCGGACCGTGGCTGCCCGACCAGGCGGCATCGGACGTGTTCGACGAGGCGACCAGGCCCTGCCGAAATGTCCGGACGCTGACCGCGGAAATCGCCGTCCGGGGACAGGTGGCAGGATCGAGGGTGCGCGGTCGCGTGATCGCAGGGTTCGAGCGTGGCGGCAGCGTCAGGCTCGAAGCGCCGGCTCCCTTCGGCGCGCCGATCTTCATCCTGGCCGCCCGCGACGACCGGGCCGTCATCTGGTTTCCCCGCGACAAACGGTTCATGCGCGACGCGGCCTTCGACGACGTGATCGAGGCGCTCATCGGGCTCCGGCGGTCTGGCGACGATCTGCTGGCCCTGGTGTCCGGGTGTCTCGGCTCGGCCGCGCCGGGCCCCGATGCGCCACTACGCCACGCGCAGGGATGGGTGATGGCGAGGCTCGTCGACGGCACCGCGGCGTACGTGCGCCGCGACGGCCAGACGTGGCGTGTCGCCGGCGGGCGGCAGGCATCCGCGCCGGGCCAACTGGCGTGGACCGTGTTCTACGATCGCGTCGCGTCCGGCTTTCCCGCGCTTGTTCGTCTGACCCGAGATGCCGGTGCGGGCGTGCCTCGCGCGTCGAACGACTCGCTCACGATGCAACTCTCGCAACTCGATACCAACACGGTGATCGATCCGCGGGCGTTCGACGTGCACGTGCCCGCCGGCGCGTCGCCCATCACACTTGACGACCTCCGCCAGATGGGGCCGCTCGCCGATCGGACGGCCAGCCAGGATCACGACCCATGACGACCGCCTTCCGGATTCGCGCCTGCGCCAAGATCAACCTGTCGCTTCGGGTGGGTGACGTCCGGCCCGATGGGTTTCACGCGCTGACGACCGTGTTCCAGTCGCTGGCGCTGCACGACACGCTGACCGTGACGGTCCGGCGCGGTCCGTTCGCGCTGACGTGCACCGATCCTGGAGTGCCGACCGACGACCGCAACCTGGCCTGGAAGGCGGCGCGCGCCGTATGGACGGCCCTTGGCCGGCGCGGCGAGCCGCGCGACCTCGCGATCGACATCGACAAGCACATCCCGATGCAGGCCGGCCTCGGCGGCGGAAGCTCAGACGCCGCTGCCGCGTTGGTCGCGTGCCATCATGTCTGGACGAAGGGCGGTCGCCATCTGGATCTGCCGATGACGGCCGCCCGTCTCGGCGCGGATGTCCCGTATTTCCTGCAAGGCGGCACGGCGCTCGGTCTGGCGCGCGGCGACGAGTTGTATCCGCTCGTGGACGTTCCGCCGTACTGGGTGGTCCTCGCGCTGCCGCCGTTCGGCGTCCCCACCGCCGATGCGTATGGCTGGCTGGACGCCGACCGAGCGGCGACGGATTCGCTCCACGCGCACGCCACGCAGAGGTTGCTGCCGGCCTGGCCGGGGCGTCTCCTGGCCGTGGCCAACGACCTTGAAGGGCCGGTGGTCCGGCGTCACCCGGAGATTGGTGCGGTGCGCGATCTGTTGACTCGGGCGGGCGCTGCGGCCGCGTCGATGACGGGCAGCGGGTCGGCCGTCTTTGGCCTGTTCGGGACGAAAAATGCCGCAGATCGGGCCGCGCGGGCGGCGGCGGGGGCAGGGACGGTGGCCATTGTCACGAGGACCGTTGACCGGCGCACCTGCCAGCGTGTACACTTTTTGTTTGCGTCTTCATCACCGCGCCACGCCTAGCGGTGCAACCCCTGTCAGCAGAGACGGACAAGGCGCCTGAAACGGCCCGCAGGGCGAGGGAATCGGAGCCGGGAGACGGGGTGGCGGGGCGGGCGTTCGTGTGAACGCGAATGGTGGGGCGTCGCCAAGCTGGTAAGGCACGGGACTTTGGATCCCGCATCCGAAGGTTCGAATCCTTCCGCCCCAGCCAGCCTTTGTGAAGGGTTCTGCGCCGATGCGGAGGGGCGAAACCGAAATGAAGATCTTTTCGGGCAGCGCGCATCCGGAACTGGCTCGGGAGATCGCCGAGTTTCTCGGCCTGCCGCTCGGGCAGGCGAAACTGCGACGGTTTCCGGACACCGAGGTGTCCTTCCAGATCGACGAGAACATCCGCGGCACGGACGTGTTCCTGATCCAGCCGACGAGTCCGCCGGTGGATCAGCACATCATGGAGCTGCTGGTGATGATCGATGCGTTCCGGCGGTCGTCGGCGGCGCGCATCACGGCGGTGATTCCGTACTACGGCTACGCGAGGCAGGATCGCAAGGACAAGCCGCGCGTGCCGATCTCGGCCAAGCTCGTGGCGAACATCCTGAGCGCGGCGGGGACGAACCGCGTGTTGACGATGGACCTGCACAAGGCGCAGATTCAGGCGTTCTTTGACATCCCGGTGGACCACCTGTTCGCTGCGCCCGTGATCATCGATCACCTGGCGCGGCATCCGTTCCCGAAGCTGACGATCGTGTCGCCGGACGCGGGCGGGGCGGAACGGGCGCGGGCGTACGCCAAGCGGCTCGACGCGGACCTCGCCATCATCGACAAACGGCGGGCGCCGGAAGACGGCCACGCGGAGGTGATGAACGTGGTCGGGGACGTGCAGGGCCGCACCTGCATCATCCAGGACGACATCGTGGACACGGCGGGCACGATGGTCAACGCGGCGCAGGCCCTGACGGCGAGCGGTGCGGAGCGGGTGTGGGCGTGCGCGGTGCACGGGTTGTTCTCGGGACCCGCGATCCAGCGGATCGAGCAGTCGGTGATCGAGAAGTTCATCGTCACCAACACGATCCCGGTTGTCGGCGAGAAGGCGAAGTGCTCGAAGATCGTGACGCTCTCGGTGGCACGGCTGCTCGGCCAGGCCATCCGGAGCATTCACGAGGAAACGTCAGTGTCGTCGTTGTTCGTGTAGAGTGGACTCGAATCGGCCGCGGGCAGGAGAGCCCGGGAGCCGCGAGCACGATCAGTAAGGATAGAAGGTATGGAAGCCAGACTCGAAGCGGTGAAGCGAGACACGTTCGGCAAGAACGAGGCGCGCCGGTTGCGCGTGAAGGGACACATCCCCGCCGTGCTGTACGGCGGCGCCCTCGTGGACGGCAAGCCGCAGGCGACGCCGATCGCGGTGGACCCGAAGGCCCT
>JAPKZP010000660.1 GCA_026393735.1 Acidobacteriota bacterium | reverse complement strand
ATCGCCACCATCATCGCCACCGCGCGCTCCATGTCCTCCACGTAGATGTGCTCCTCGAGCGAATGCTCGAGCCGCGCGCCAATGCCCACGACGCCCATCTCGATGCCGTGATTGCAGTAAATCGACGCATCCGTGAAGCCGCACATCACGGCGGGCGTCGCCGCGATGCCCAGCCCGGCCAGCGCCTGCTGCGCCACACGCACGGTCCACGCATCGTCGGCGATGAAGGACGCCTGGCAGAGGTTGTTCACGGTGATGTCCACGGTCGCGCCGAACGCCACGACCTCGCGGCGAATCACCGCCACCATCGTGTCGGCCAGTGCCTGCCCCTTGGCATGCGTGAGACTGCGGCACTCGGCCGCGAACGTGCACGTGTCGGGCACGCCGTTGCGGATCATCCCGCCCTGGATGATGCCGACATTCGCCGTCGTCTCGGGATCGAGGCGCCCAAGCGTCAAGGCGGCAATTGCGCGCGACGCGGCCTGGATGGCATTGATGCCCTTCTCGGGCTCCATCCCCGCGTGCGCCGCCTTGCCCTTGATCGTGACGTCGATGGCGAAGTACGACGGCCCGCCGGTGATGATGGTGTCGAGCGTGTCGTTGTCGAGCAGGAAGCCGCGCGTCGCCGACAGCCGGCTGAAGTCGAGCTGCTTCACGCCGAGCAGGCCGACCTCCTCCTGGCGCGAGATGGCGATCTCAATCGGCGGCCGCACGGGCGCGACGCGCAACGCCTCCAGCATCTCCGCGATGCCGGCCTTGTCGTCGGCGCCGAGGATGGTCGCGCCGCCCGATCGGATGACGCCGCCCTCGAGGCGCGGCTCGATGCCCTTGCCAGGCCTGACGGTGTCGCCGTGGCACGAGAGCAGGATCGGCGCGGCGGTACTGTTCTTCGCCGGCAGCTTGGCGATCACATTGCCGTATCCGTCGAGCTGCGCGCTGGCCCCGATCTCCTCCAGGCGCGGCAGCAGCCACGCCATGAAGCGGGCCTCGTCGCCCGATTCGCTGTCGACCCGCACCATCGCCATGAACTGGGACACCATGCGGTCGGTATCCATCGACACGCCAAACCGTTCCTGCAGCGCCACTGACACACCTCCAAGCGGAGAGACGGGTGAGAGACGGATTATAGCTTGTGCGAGGCGGCCTCCACGGGCGTCGGCAACCCACTGTGCCGTTTCGCCTTGTGGCATAATGCGACGAGTTGGGATCCACAGCCATGAGGCCAGTCAGCATGACACTCGACCAGCAGATCAAAGAGGTCATCGAGGCGGCAACGCAACAGCTGTCGGGGCAGCTGCGCGAGCGGTTGCAGAGCCTCGCAGGCGAGGTAGGCCAGGCGGCGACGGCCGAGCGCGTGTCGGCGGTCCGCGAACTGCGCATGGCGGCCGAAGCGGAAATCGCAAAGCGTTCCCAGGAAGCCGTGGCGGCGACCCATGCCGAGCACTCCCGCCGCCTCGAGGAGGCGGTGGCGGCCGCCCGCAACGAGGGTGCGCGGCGCATCGAGGAAGCCATCGCGGCCACCCGCGCCGAGCACGCACGCAAACTCGAGGATGGCGTCGCTGCCGCACGAGCCGAGTTGACCCGCGATCGCGAGACAACCCTCATGTCGCTCCGCGCGGAGCAGGGACGTCGCGTGGACGAAGCCGTCGCCGCGGCCCGCGCGGAGCACGCCAAGCTCGTCGAGGAGACCACCCGGAATCACCAGGCGGCGATCGAGGCCCTGCGCGCCGAGGCGGCCCGGACCCTTGCCCAGTCCGTCGCCAGGGCACGCTCCGAGGGAGAGGAGCGCGTGGCCCAGGCCGTCGGCGCGGCGCGCGACGACGCCGCCAGAACGCTGGCCGCGGTGCGCGACGAAGCCACCAGATCACAGGCCGAGGCCGAGGAGCGCCTGGCCCAGTCTGTGGCGGCCGCGCACCACGAAGCCGCGCAACTCGCCGAGCGCTCGCTCGTCGACGCCCGGGCCATGGAGCGCCAGGCGGAACTCGCGCAGGTGGAGCGCATCGCAGACGGCTTGCGCCGCCTGGACGCGGGACGCTCGCTCACCGATGTTCTTGACGTGCTGATTGACGCATCGAGCAAGGAAGCGCCTCGCGTGGCCGTCCTGGTCGTGCGCGGCCAGAAACTCTTCGGCTGGCGCGTCCTGGGGTTCGGCCCGGAGATCGATCCGCGCCGTATCGAAGTCTCCGTGGCCGAGAGCGGCCTCGTTGGACGTGCCATGCGCGCCGCCGCGGCGGTCGCCACGGGCGACGCGAAAGCGGGCGAGTCGAACGCGACACCGTTCGGACCGTTGCCCGCTGACTGCGCCGGTCTGGCGATGCCGGTGCGCGTCGGCGGCGAAATCGTCGCGGTCATGTATGCCGACGATGCCGGCGTGAGCCAGCGGGAAGTGCCGAGCGCGTGGCCGGAGGTCGTCGAGATTCTCGCCCGTCATGCCGCGCGATGCCTCGAAGTCCTGACGGTCGCCCGCGTCGCCCAGCCCTCGCATCCGGCGCCCGAACCGCCGCAGGCGCCGCGCTACGCCCCGCAGGCCCGGTCCCATCAGGCTGGCGCGTCGGCCGACGACGAAGACGCCGCCCGCCGGTACGCGAAGCTGCTCGTCTCGGAAATCAAGCTGTACCACGAGTCGGCGGTCAACCAGGGCCGGCGCGATCGCAATCTGCTGGACCGCCTGCGATCGGAAATCGAACGGGCACGACGACTCTACGACGAGCGCGTGCCGGCCGCCATCCGATCGAAAACCGACTACTTCGGCCAGGAGCTCGTGCGCACGCTCGCCAACGGTGACGCCGCGCTCCTGGGTTCGGCATAGCGTGAATGCCGCGCCGCGCGTGAAATCCTTCCTGACGGCGCTCGTCCTGTCGATCGTCGCGAGCGCGACCGCCGTGTCATCCATCGCCACGACGGTCGTGCCGACTGCGCGGTCCCGCCAAACGCCGGCGGAGCTGCGTCCGACGGAACATCCGCCGCTCCCGGCAGGCGTCGATCGCTACTGGCTCGTGCCCGCAGCCGGATGGCTTCCTGCCAAAGCAGAGGTCGCCGCGGCCGCCCGCGACCTCGCCAGGGCGGCCACGCTCATCGGCGGCGAGAAGCCGGCGCAGGCGCTGTCGCTCATCCGCGTGTCCGCGCTCGCGGGCACACCCCTGGCCAACTATGCGCGGTACCTCACCGGGCTCGCCCAGCTGGGACTCGAACGATTCGACCAGGCCAGGCAGACGTTCGCGAGCCTGCGCACGGAGCGGCCCGCAGGATTCCTGCTGGAGGCCGCCAGCCTGCGGCAGGCCGATGCGGCCGAAGCCCAACGGGACTTCGCCGGCGCCGCGGCGATCTACGACGAGGTCCTGGCCCAGAAGCCGTCCGCGCCGGATGACGTGCTGCTGCGGCTGGCGCGTGCGGCCGGAAATGCGGGAAACCGCACCCGCTCAGCGGCCGCGTACCAGACGCTCTACTTCGAGTGGCCGGCGAGCGAGGCCGCGGCGGCCGCACGCGACGAGCTGAACCCTTCCGATGTCGAGCCGCTGGGACCGCACACCGCCCGCCTGGCGCACGAACTCGACCGCGCGGAACGACTGTTCTCGGCCCGCCGCTGGGACATGGCCCGCGAGGCTTTCGAACTCGTCGCGCCGCATGCGGCCGGAGACATGGCCGATCTGGTCGTGCTGCGCCGCAGCGAGTGCGACTACTACCTGCGCCGCTACCACCGCGTCCGCGAGGATCTGCGTCCGCTGGTCGCCCAGTCGTCGCGGCGCGACGAATCGCGGTACTTCGCCCTGATGGCCACGCGCGCGCTCGGCCAGCGCGACGAGTACATGCGGCTCACGAGGGCGCTGGTCGACGAGTTCCCTGCGAGTTCCTGGTCGGAAGACGCCCTCGACAGCCTGGCCAGCCTCTACGTCGTCGACAACGAAGACGAGCGGGCGGACGAGGTCTTCCGCGAGGTGATGGCGCGCTTTCCGACAGGGCGCCGCGCAGCCCGGGCGTCATGGCGGATCGGCTGGTGGGCGTACCGGCACGGGCGATACGCCGAGGCCGCGGACGTGTTCGAGCGAGCGGCCGTCTCGTTCCCGCGCTCCGACTACCGGCCGTCGTACCTCTACTGGGCGGGGCAGGCCCGCGACAAGCAGGACGAGCGGGCTGCCGCCATCGAGCGATTCCAGCTCGCGGTGACGGACTACGCGAATACGTACTACGGCCGCCTCGCCTGGAAACAGTTGAGCGCGCGTGGCGCGTCGGCGCCCACAGGCGCAGCAGCGGCGCGGCGCTGGGCCGGCCCGCCGCCGGCTCCGGACGAGCAGCCCCCGACGGCGGATCTGATCCGCTGGCTGATCGCCGTCGAGATGTACGACGAGGCACTCGACGAAGTGCAGTACGCCGAGCGTGCGTCGACGCCGACCAGCCAACTGGCCGCGACGCGGGCCTGGCTCTTGAACAAGAAGGGCGAGTTGCGGCCGGCGATCACGCTGATGCGACAGACGTATCCGCACGTGCTCGCGGCCGGTGGGGAGACGCTGCCCGACGCGATCCTGAAGATCATCTTCCCGCTCGACTACTGGCCGCTGATCAGGCAGCACGCCGCCCTCCACAACCTGGATCCGTACCTGCTCGCAGCGCTCATCGGGCAGGAATCGACATTCGACAAGGACGTGAGGTCGGGCGCCAACGCGATCGGCCTGATGCAGATCGTGCCGACCACCGGGCGGCGGTGGGCCCGCAGCCTGGGAATCCGCGGCTACACGACGAACAAGCTCACGGTGCCCGAGATAAACGTCCGGATCGGCACCGCGTAT
>JAPKZP010000450.1 GCA_026393735.1 Acidobacteriota bacterium | reverse complement strand
CGCGCGTAGATGTGCGGGATGCCCCACGTGTCACGTACCACTTCGACCGGCTGCGACAATCCCCGCACCATGATCGTGCCGGTGTGCTGCGCGAGCGAGGCTTTGGCCGTCGCGTTGACGTCGGGTCGCGGGGCGACTTGCGCCCGGGCGGTCATCCAGAGTGCGCCGGTCAGCAGCACGACGGTCGCGGTGAGTCCGGCGACCAGGGACGTGCCGCCCCAGCGCGGTAGGCGCTTGCGTGTCATTGTGTTTCCTCCATGAGGGGGGCCCCGCGGGCCCACCGGGGCCCGCGGGGGTCTTGCGGAACAACCATTAGAAGACGAACTTCACGCCCCACTGGATCTGCCGCGCGTCCTTGGCGACGGTGTAGACGGTGAAACTTGCGGACGTGATGGCGCCGGTCGGGTTTTCGTAGTTCACGGCGTTGGTCAGGTTGTAGGCCTCGATGAACAGGTCGGCCCGCTTGGCCCCGCCGAGACCGATCGACTTGGTCAGCCGCAGGTCGAGCAGCTTGTCCCCGCTGCCCCGGGTGAGCTGGTCCATCGTGATGGGGGCCAGGCTCCGGGCGGCGCGGAAGGCGTTGATGATGGCGAGGTTGGCCTCGCTCTTCTGGCCGCCCGCGTTCTTGATGAGGCCCGACGGCCGCTCCGTGCGGTCCGCCGTGTAGCCGTCGAGGTCGACGCCGGCGTTGATCTCCCACGGATTGCCGTTGCGAAGCGAGAGGATCGCGGACAGCTGGAAGCGCCACGGGAGGTCGAGGATCGCGGACGCCGAGAGGGCGTGGCGCCGATCGTTCTCGTCAAGACCGCGGTCGTCGTTGCCCAGCAGGTGGAGCGGGTCGGTGCTGACGTTCGCGTTGTCGTTGGTGCCGTCCGAGCGCATTTTCCCGTAGGTGTACGACACGCGGTACGTCCCCCAGCTGAGGCGCGTGTTGAGCTGGGTCTGCAGGGCGTTGTACGTCGAATCGGTGAGGGGTTCGATGAGCGTCACGGTCGAAAACGCGGGATACGGCCTCACGAATGGCTTCACCCTGTTCGGGTCGATGTTCCCGTCCCGCCCCGTCTGGAGGTCGACCTGCTTGGAGTGGATGAAGTCCACCTCGAGGGTCGTGGTCTTGAACAGCGTCTTCGCCATGCCGATCGTGTAGTTGTAGACCTTCGGAATCATCAGGTTGTCGCCCGGCAGGTACATCGCCCGGCCGCCGGCGGTCTTGATGTAGTCCTGGATGCTCTTTCCTCCGAGCACGGCCTTCTGATCCGGGTAGAACTTGAGCAGGTTCGGGTCGGACACCTCCGCCGTGTACTGGCCCGCCAGCACCTGGCCGCGCACGTTGAACCACGGCCGGTTGCGGGCCGCGTAGATGCCGAAGCCCGCGCGGACGATCGTCCGGCCGTCGCCCCTCGCGTCCCACGCGAGGCCCACGCGCGGCTGAATCTGGCTGTAGTCGTTGCCCCGCGGGGCCTTGACCATGTTCTCGAGCGTGGCGAACTGCGGGTCGGCCAGCAGCGAGGCGATGAAGTCGTTGCTCCGCAGGTTGCTGTCGAGGTCATACCGGACGCCGAGATTGACAGTGACCCGGTCGCTGACCTTCCAGTCGTCCTGCAGGAACGCGCCCCACTCGTAGTTCTTGTATCGCTGCGTGGAGGGCCCTGATCCGATCGTGTAGGTCTTCGGCCATGTCGTCGAGTCGTTCCGGTCGAACGGGCGATCGG
>JAPKZP010000118.1 GCA_026393735.1 Acidobacteriota bacterium | reverse complement strand
TCGAGGATGCGATCGACCGAATCGCCCAGGCGGGGCCGTCGCCCGATCCGCCCCAGCACGTACCCGCCGATCGTGTCGTACAGATCCTCGTCGATGCCGAGACCGAACTGCACGTTGACATCGGTCGTCAGCGCCAGCCCATCGACGAGCGCCGACCCGTCGGTCAGTGTCGTGATGGCGGACACCACTCCGTCGGACTCTGCTCCGATCTCCCCGACGATCCGTTCCATCAGCCGTTGGAACGTCACCATGCCGGCCGTGCCGCCATACTCGTCGATGATGATGGCGAGCGACATGCGGCGTTCGCGCATCGCGGTCAGCAGGTCGTCGGCCTTCATCGTCTCGGGCACGGTGAGCGGGTCCTGCAGCGTCGGCGCGAGGTCGATATCCTCCAGCGGGCCCGACACGACGCGGAACAGCTCCCGTACGCGTACCGCACCGACGATGTCGTCGAGGTGCGCGCGGTAGACGGGCAGCACGGGCTGGTCGGCGTGCGAGAGACGCTCCACCAGGTCGGCGCGGGTCGTTCGCACCGGCAGGGCCGGCATCTCCGTGCGCGGCAGCATCACCTGGCCGGCCGTGAGATCGCCGAACCCGAAGACGCGGTGCAGCATCTGCTCTTCATCCTCTTCGATGACGCCGGCCTCCTGGCTGGCCGTCACCAGCATCTTCAGCTCCTCCTCCGAGTGCACGAGCGAACTCCCACTCGGCGGCTTGAGGCCCAGCAACCGCACCACGCCGCGTCCCGTGTGATTCAGCACGAAGATGAAGGGCCAGAACACCCGCATGAAGAGTTCCGTCGGACGGCCCACTACGAGGGCGGTACGTTCCGCGTGCTGGAGAGCGACGGTCTTCGGCGCTAGTTCTCCCAGGACGATGTGGAGCGCCGTGATCAGGGCGAAAGCGACGGCCACGGAGACGGAGTGCACCGTCACGGCCCGCATCTGCATCGGGACGGCTGCAAATGCCGGCTCGATCAGGGTGGCGACGGCCGGCTCGCCGAGCCAGCCCAGCCCGAGGCTCGTCATCGTGATCGCAAGCTGCGTTGCCGCGATGTAGCTCTCGGGATCCGACAGCGCGCGCCGGACCGGCCGTGCCAGGCTGCTGCCTTCCGCGATGAGTTGATCGATGCGGGTCTTGCGGACCGTGACCAGCGCGAACTCGGCTGCCACGAAGAACCCGTTGGCGAACACCAGGGCGAGGACCGCCGCGAGTCGAATCGCGATCTCGTCCGGGCCAAAGGTGGCCTGTTCCATCACGTGCCTCCGGGGGAACTGTACTACGGGCGGGGTGTCCGCCTGCGCGGGCACGACGCGGGGGGAGTCAGAAGTCCGGGGTGCGCGCGATGCGGGAATCTAGCCTGGGTGCCCGCCTGCGAGGGTCCGACAGGCGACAGCGCTGGCGGTCAGTTTTCGTGGTGCTGGCAGAACTGCTGGTCGACGAATTCTTCGACAGCAGACTGGTCGGCGGTGTCGATGCGCTCGAACTGCAGTCCCATCCCGACGCGGCGGTCGCTCCAGGCCACGCGGGCCTCGGCGTCCACGTCGCGCTTCGAGTTCGGGAGGCGGAAGCGGACCCTGGCGCGCGTCGACGACTCGAGCGGGCTCATCGTCCGGATTGCCACGCCGCCCTTGGCCAGGTTGAGCGTGACGGCCGCGGCGATGGTGTTGGCGAAGCGGTACGCGACCGGGATGCCCAGGACCACCCGCGGACTGTTGCGGCGGTTGAAGTTATCGGGGAACAGGTGCGGCGCCAGCGACGGCAGGATGTGCTGCGAGGCGCTGTGCTCGTTGACGTACCCCGCGATGCCGAGATTGGCGAGGTCGCGGACCTCGGCCGCACCGTTGATGGTGCCCGAGAAGACCAGGATCGGGAGGCGGCCCCCATCCAGCTTCCGGATCGAGCGCACCAAGTCGACGCCACCCGCGTGCGGCAGCCTCAAGTCGACGACGACCAGGTCGATTTCCGGCAGGTCGGCCCGGACCCTGGCCAGCAACTCGGCCGCGCTGCGGACCGTGAACGCCCGATGGCCCGCGTGTTCGAGGGCGGCCTTGAACCGGTCCCTGACGAACGGGGTATCATCGGCAATCACGACGGTCTTGTGCGTGGCGCCTGCAGTTGTCATTCTGTGAATGTATCGGCCGGGGCACGCAGGAACCTTAGTGCCGGACTCAGGGCCGGGACCAGGGGCGGCATTGGTTGCAGGCCGGAACGACCTGTCGCTATAATCCAGGCTCCTGTCGCGACAACCGTTTGCGTGTCAGCAGTTACGCGGCGGTAGGGGCCCGGCCGGGATGGCGGAGCGGTTGCGGCCCGGGTCCTGAGTGCGAACGGCACTCCGGTGCCACCAGTCAAGGGAGCGCAGTCCGACTGCGCTCGGCCCGTCGAGGAGGCGGTATGGCCAACTGTCCGGAATGCGACTTCGAGATTGACGTCGACGAGTACGATGTCGATCGTGGCGACACCCTGGAGTGCGACAACTGCGGTGTAACGCTCGAGGTCATCGGCCTCAATCCTATCGAGTTCGAATCCGTCACCGACGAAGACGAGGATGAGGACGACGAAGAGGACGATGAGGAAGAGGAAGAGGAAGAGGAAGACGAGGATTACGACTAGTGACCAGGATGAGCATTCCTGCCGCGCACGCACTTGACGAGCCGCTACTTGCTGACAAAGAGTCGCAACTGCGGCGCGCGCTCGCCGAACTGGGATCGGTCATTGTCGCCTTCAGTGGCGGCACCGACAGCGCCTACCTTGCCTACGCTGCCACGGCGGTCCTTGGGGACCGCGCCTTGTGCATCACGGCAGACAGCGCCAGCTACTCGACGCGTCACCGCGAGATCGCCCTCGCGCTGGTTCGAGACTTCCGGTTCCATCACGAGTTCATCGAGACCGGTGAGATGGACAACCCGGACTACCGCGCCAACGAGCCGGACCGGTGCTACTTCTGCAAACAGGAACTGTTCACGCAGTTGACGCGCCTGGCGCGCGCCCGCGGGTTCGCCGTCGTGCTCGACGGGGCGAACGCCGACGACCGGGGCGACTACCGGCCGGGCCGCAAGGCCGCCCGGGAACTGGGCGTGCGCAGCCCGCTCGATGACGCGAACCTGTCGAAGGCCGAGATCCGGGAACTCTCGCGCCGGGCCGGACTGCCGACATGGGACGAGCCCGCGTCGGCCTGCCTGTCGTCACGCATCCCGTACCACTCGGAGGTGACGCCGGAGAAGCTCCAGATGATCGAACGGGCCGAAGGCGTCCTGTCCGGTCTCGGGTTCCGCGTGTGCCGGGTCCGCCACCACGACGATCTGGCGCGCGTCGAACTCGGCGTCGAGGAAATGACGCGGGCACTCGAACCCGCGGTACGCGACGTCCTCGTGCGCGACCTGAAAGCGATCGGGTACCGGTATGTCGCGCTCGATCTCCAGGGCTATCGCATGGGCAGCCTCAACGAGGGTGTCCGCCTGAAGCCCGTGTGACCCATTCCGTGACCGACCCGCTCGCTCCGGTGCGTCGGGGCAGCCGTGCATGGCGGACGGCCGCCGTCCTCGCAGTGCTTTTCCTCGCGGCGCACCTGCCGTTCCTGGCATCTACGCTCGAAGACGTCGACTCGGTGAATTTCGCGCTCGGCCTGCGCCAGTTCGATCCCGCGCAGCATCGCCCGCACCCGCCCGGGTACCCCATCTACATGGCGCTGGGCAAAGCGGCGAACACGGTACTCAGCGAGCCGCATGCGCTTGCGATCTGGGGTGCGCTGTTCGGCGCGCTCTCTGCGTTCGCGTTGCTGCGCATCTTCGGCTGTCTCGATGTGCTCACCGGGGAGGCGCCATCGGCCGAGGTTCCGAGGTTCCGGCTTGCCGAGTGGCTGGGGCGTCCCGCCATCGCGATGGCGCTGACGATGACCGCGCCGCTCTACTGGATGACGGCAGCCCGCCCGATGAGCGACAGCGCAGGGCTCGCGGCCACGCTCGTCGCGCAGGCGATTCTGCTGACAGCGATGATACGACGGCGGGAGAGCCCTGAAGGAACTGGCACATCGAACACCGACGCCGTCGCCGTGCGATCGGGGCGCCTGGCGCTGCTGGGGGCGTTGGCCGCCGCGATCGCCATCGGCGTCAGATCGCAGGCCGCGTGGCTCACGCTGCCGCTGCTGGTCGTCGTCATCGCCGACCGCCGCCGCAATGCGATGAGCGCACTCATCGGCGCTGGCGTGTGGTTCTCAGCCGGAATTGCGCTGTGGCTCGTCCCGCTCCTGATTGCCAGCGGCGGTCCGCGGACCTACTATGCGGCGTTCACCACCCAGGCGGGAGAAGACTGGTCGGGCGTCGACCTCCTGGCGACGCACTTCGGCTTGCGCCGATTCGTCTTCGCGTTGTCCGACACGCTCGTC
>JAPKZP010000721.1 GCA_026393735.1 Acidobacteriota bacterium | reverse complement strand
GTGCGCCGGTACCATGTTTCAGCTTGAGTCCTCCTCTGGCGCGTCGAGTCGCGGGGAGGGAGGCATCAGGCAGAGGGAGCACGTGAGATGACGAAGGCGCGGCGTCGGACGCGGGACGTACTACATCCGCGTCCGGGGCGGCAACACGTGCGGCACGGGCGGCGCGTCCGATGAAGTCATCGTGCTAGCATTAGGCGTGGTTCCGCGCCGCGCCTCACTCCAGACGGCTGTCCTCGGCGCGCTCATGACCGCGTTCCTCGCCTGGTTGCTCTTTGCCGGCAACGCCAGGGGGGTGGCTGTAGACTGGGCTGTGGGGCTCGCCGTTCTTGCGGCGGGTTCCTGCCTGACGTGGCGCAGGTGGTTCGGCCATGTCGCGTGGCGCCAGTTCGCCACGGACTCCGCGGATGTGCATGTCCTCCTGGCTGGCCTGCTCCTCGTGCTCGCCGCGCCTCACGCCTTCCACTGGGAGATCACGAGCGACGGCGGCCTGTACTTCGCCAATCTCCGCAGCCTCGTGTTCGATCACGACCTGCGGATCCGCCCTGAGCTCGAGTTCCTCGGTCTCGCCGACCGGCCCCACTCGATCGTGCCGGTGGGCCCCGCGATCATCTGGGCGCCCTTGTACCTCGTCGTTGCCGGCCTCGACTGGCTGACGGGATTCTCCGGCCGGCCGGCTGGCGTCGCGCACGGGCTGGAGGGTCCGTACGTCAGGGCAGCGCTGGTATCGTCGTGGCTCATCGCGTCAGCCGGCGTGGTCGCGATCCACTGGCGGCTGCGCCGCGAGTTCGGGCGAGTCACGGCTGCGCTCACGTCGCTGTTGATCGTGGGAGCTTCGCCGCTGGTCTACTACATGGTCGTCGAGCGATCCATGACGCACGCCGCCTCGTTCGGGGTCGTGGCGCTGGCGCTGACCGCCAGTGACGTCTGGTTTCGCGGACGGGTGCCCCGCAGCCCCGAGGCCTTCGGTATGGGAGCCCTGATCGGGCTGGCCATCCTCGTCAGGCCGCAGGATGGCCTGTTCGGGATCTTCCCCGTCGTGGCGCTCTGCTTCACGGTCCGCGGTTCAGCCGGTTCCGCACCGTGGTTGAAGCTCCTGCTCTGGATGGCCGCGGGTGCCATGCCCTTCGTGGCGGCCCAGGGAGTCGTCGCCTGGTTTGTGATGGCCGTCAATCAGGTGCCCTATCAGCTGGTTGGAGGCGGAGGCTACCTTCAATTCGCATCGTCCAGATGGCTCGACGTGTTGTTTTCCTCGCGCCACGGTCTCCTGTCGTGGACACCCATCGTGTCGGTGGCGCTCGTCGGCACCGTCGCGTACCTGCGCCGCGATGCTGCGTGGGCGCTGTCGACGCTGCTGGTGTTCGTGGCCATGTGCTGGATCAACGGCAGCGCGACGGACTGGGCCGGGGGATCGGCGTTCGGCGGGCGTCGGTTCACCAGCATGATGGGCCCGCTGGCGCCAGGGCTTGCCGTCGTTGTTTTTGCCGTCCTGCGGCGGCCCGTGCTGGTTCTTGCGCCCGTCGCCGGCGGCATCATCTTCTGGAACTACCTGCTCATGATGCAGTTCGAACACGGGATGATGACCCGGGACGAAGCAATCGGCTTCGGCCGGCTCGTCAGGCAGCAGGCCGAAGAGTACACGCGACCGCCGTACTTCTACCCGTTCGCGTTCCCTGCCAACGCGTGGTTTGCGCTGCGCGAAGGCCTGCCGATTGACGCCTACGACGTGCTTGGCGTGGAGCCGCTGCGAACGGCCCTGGACATCACGTTCAACGAGCGGGGCGACCGGTTTCTGATCGAGGGGTGGCGGGACGACGGCGACGACGAATTCGGACCACGGCGGTTTCTCGACGGGGAGGCCGCCCTGATGGCGGTGCCGCTGGACGTGCCCGCCGATCGTCCGTATGCCGTCTCGATCAGGGCGCGCGCCGGGCGAGGCGCCCCGAACGAACCCCCCGTCGTCATCACGGTCGGCGTCAACGGCCGGCCGTTCGGACTGCTGACCCTCACGCCCGCCGCAGATCCGTCCGTCACGACGTTCACCGCTCCGGCAGACGCGGGCCATCGGCTGTGGCGCAAGGGGATCAATCGTCTCACGTTCCGCCGGGTCGCGTCGGCCGGCCGGCCAGCCGCGCGTGGGGCCGGACCTGCCGTGGTAGTCTACAATGTGCGCCTTGGCTCCAATCCCTAGTCGTCACGCATGACCGAATCCGCGCCCGTCGTCTCTGTCGTCATCCCGGTGTTCAACAACCGTCCGGCCGTACTCCGCGCGCTGTCGGGCGAGCTGCTGGAGGCGCTCGACAAGCTTCCGAATCCGGCCGAGGTCGTCTTTGTCGACGATGGCAGCGGAGACGAGACGAAACGCGCGCTGGCGGGTCTCGTCGACGTGGATGCCCGTGTGCGGGTCGTTGAGCTGGTGGCCAACTTCGGCCAGCACGCGGCGCTCTCGGCGGGCTTCGAGGTCGTGCGCGGCCGGATCATCGTCTCGATGGATGCGGATGGCCAATCGGATCCGCGCGACATCCCGAAGTTGATCGCACCGCTGGACAACGGCTTCGACATGGTCAGCGGCATACGGCGGAAGCGGCAGGACCCGGCCGTCCGGCAAGTACTGTCGAGAATGGTCACATGGTTCGTGGCCCGCATGATGCGGGTGCGCCTGCTCGACATCGGATGTCCGTTCAACGCATTTACGGCCGACGTCGCGAAGAGCCTCGGGCGTTTCGGCGAGCTCCGCAGGTTTCTGAAGCCGCTGGCCGTTCGCCTCGCCAGACGCGTCACCGAGGTCGAGGTGACGCACAGGGCGCGGCCGACAGAAGAGCCGAAATCGTCGTATTCCTCGAACCGCATCGTGCGGCTGCTGATG
>JAPKZP010000710.1 GCA_026393735.1 Acidobacteriota bacterium | reverse complement strand
TCTTCGTAATCTTGTAGGTGACATCGACGCCGACATTCCCGCCCACCTGGCTCTTGGTCGTGACGGCCGTCTGGTAGGTCAGGTTGATCTGCGTGTACGGGGAGCCGACCTCGGTGTAGCTGGCGCCGGCGATCGTCCCCTGCTTCAGGTTGAAGACGGAGGGGCCGCCGAACACGGCGACGTCGAGCTTCGGCGACAGGGTGAGCATCCACAGGGCGAAGATGTGGATCTGCTGCTCCTCGTGCTTGAGGCCGGAGGCAGTGGCATTCGCCGTTCTGGGTTGATCGTAGTAGATCGGATGGGGCACCTTGGCCGAGATCGCGGCGTCGCCCGTCGTGCTCATCTGTGAGTAGCCGACGCCCACGCCGAGGTTCTTCCACACGCGCACGCCGCCGCTGATGTCGAAGCTGCCGCCGCTCGACTTGATCGTCTGGGCGCTGGTCAGCGTGGCGGTTTCGTCATACACCGTAGAGGTCGAGGTCGTCGACACCGTGGAATTCGCGTGGCTCTGGTACATCCCGCTGACGTTGAAGAAACCCCGGCCGGCCCACTGAGTGGTCGGCGGCTTCTCTGGGGCTGGCTTCGGGGCCTCGACCTGCGGCGCATCTGGCTTCGGCGCCTGCACCGGCGGGTCCTGCGCGAAGGCCGGAACCGCGACCAGAACAGCCACCATCAACACGAGCATCAGTCGTACACTCTGCTTCATCGTCACTATCCTCTCGGGATTCCCTCTGGGGATTCACGCGCACCGACAGCCGAGTTCGTTTGCGAACGCCTGGGAATTGGCGGTCAGACACACAGCCGCGCCGGTCGGAGCCGACCCAATCCTCTTATGCTACCACAAGCCTCTCCCCCCTGAGAACAGGGGCGCGACCCCCGGCGCGCCGGACTCGCTTGGCAGGCGTCCCGGGTTGCGGTATCATTGGGGGAAGTATCATCGCAAAGCGGGATGTTCTGTCCCGCAGTCCACCAAGATCGTCCTGGAGTGCGTGCATGAAGAAGTGGTTTCTCTACGGCCTGAGTGCGGTAATGGCGACGGCGATTGCCTGCGGCGGCGACAGCAAGACGCCGGTTTCACCGAGCAGCGTCACCAATGCGACCGCCGATGCGGCCGCTGACGGCTCGACGCTGAAGGCCACGGCACCAGATCTCGTCTCGCCCGCCGATGGCGCGCGGGTGAGCAACAAGACCCCGTCGCTCGTCGCCACCTACGCGACGCTGAAGTTCGGGGGGACGGCGACGTTCACGTACCGGTTCCAGGTCAGGACGCAGGCCGATGCGTTGATTGACGAAGCCGTGGAGCCCCAGGGCTCAAACGGCGGCACTGCACACGTCATTCCTGCAAGCGTCAGCCTGGCCAACGACACCACCTACAAGTGGCGCGCCCGGGCGGAAACCTCGGCCGGCGTAGGGCCGTGGTCCGGCTACATCACCTTCATCACCCCGAATTCGCCCAGCGCGATTGCGTCCTACCAGACGGCGACAACGCTGTGGGACAACCTGACCGACCTGAAGACCATCGGCAGCGCCCTCAACATGGAATTCAACGCCGGCAAGGGTGCGCGCACGATCAGCACGGAATCGTACATTCGGTACATCATGCTGCAGACGCTGACGGCCGGCGAAATGTCCTTCTACGTCGACAACTTCAACCCGTTGTCGGCGGGCAGCAAGACCAAGTTCTCGAGCCAGTATGCGGGAACCGGCGACATCACGACCGACCCGTGGCGCTTCACGCTGGAGAAGCGCGGGGCCCTCTACGGATCGCCGCAAGTCCGCACGCGCATCATCACGGGCTCGGGTATTTTCGACGGCGGTCCCGTGATCCCGAGCCTCGACAAGACCAAGACGTACTTCATCAAGTACACATGGGGCAGCGGACGCATCACGATCGTGTTCTTCGAGGCGGATCCGGTGACCGGCACGCTTGGCAAGAACGCGCTGACCTTCTCGGCCTCGTACAGCGGCACCTATCGGCCGTCGCCGCATTGGATCTGCATCGGGGCGCCGGTGGGCAGGGGCGGATCAGATGACGGTTCCGTGCCGAACATGACGGTCCGTTGGGTCTGGATCTCCGACGGCAATACTTCGAGGCCTGCCATGCTGCCGGGGGATCTGCGGGCGACGGCCGGAGACGGCCCGGGCTTCTAGTCCAGGGCCGAGACGGGCGCCGAAGTCGCTGGGCTTCGATCAGCGCGCGGCAGAGACAAAGGGCCGGGTCCCGGGTATCCGGGGCCCGGCCCTCTTTCTTCTGCTGGTGTCCTGTTCTGGATGCGGCGTGGCTGAGGTCCCGGGACGGGTCCTCAGCGGCGCTGCTTGACCGTCACGTGCCGCAGCGTGGCTTTCACGCCTTCGTTCACGAACAGGCGGAATTCCACGTCCGAGACGCCCGCCGGCACCAGGACCGGCAGCGACCCGGGCAGGACTCCGCCGTCCTCCGCGCGAATCCGTGCTTCTGCGAGGACCTTCCGGCAGTCTTCGAAGCACACCTGCACGAATCCGAGATCAGGACCGGCCCCGTCTGCACTGATCTCCCCCACCCATCCGATATCGTAGCGTCCGGCCGGAAGCGGCAGCTGCGGTCCCATCAGCAGGAATCCCGCCCGTCCCGTCGTGTGCACGAACTGGTCGCGATCGGCCTCTCCGACGTCCGACTGGAACCTGGGATTGCCGGCACGGATGCCCGCATCAACGAGTTGCGTTGCCCTGAAGGTGGTGTGGAAGTCCCGGGAGCCTCCGACGTTCAGATCGACAATGTCCCGCCATCGGGACACGGAGAAGAGAGGCCCGGTGGTCACGTTGACCAGTTTCTCGAAGTACGGCTTCAGGGTCGGATCCGTGATCTCGTTCTTTCCACTGCGCCTCGACTCCACGTAGCCCTGCGGGATTGGCCGGGAGAAGTGGCTGGCCCAGAACTCGAAGTACAAGTCCCACCCGACCGGCAATCGCGCCAGGAGCGGGTCGCTCAGGGCGTTCGCGTCCACGATGTACTTGGCGGGGCCCGCGTAGAAGCCGAGGAACCCGATACTCGGCCGCACGAACACGGTGTCGGCTGATACCGCCAGGCTCCGTCCTTCCCGCACCCACCCGTAGTCGGGAAGCGGGCGGAACGGCGCGGCGAAGAGGATGTTCGTGGACTTGTGGTACCCGCCGCGTTCGTCCTTGATGCCGTTCTGGGTGCGCCACGGCCATCCCATTTCGTAATCGGCGCTTGTCTTGATCGGCGCCAATGGGTTGATCACCGTGAGGACCGCGAGGCCCGCGATGGCCGCCATCATCCCGACGCGCCGGCGGGCGTCCCACGCGATGACCATCACGGCGGGCAGGAATGGCAGCGCGAAGAAACGCCCAGCCATGAAGTCGCCGCCGACCCAGGCGGCATACAAGACGTAGAGACCGGCACCAGCCACGAGGCAGAGCTTCGCCGGCGACCGCCACCAGCTGCCCAT
>JAPKZP010000524.1 GCA_026393735.1 Acidobacteriota bacterium | reverse complement strand
GCCACGTCCGGAACGCCTCGGTTCGTCGTGTCACCCATGCCTTGATCGACGCGGCGATCAAGGCGAACATCCGCCCGAACGAGAACTGCGTCGTGAGGATCAGGCTGAGAAAGAGGCACGTCAGAATGATGATGATCGAGCCTGTCCGGTTGAATGATGCGGACAGGGCGCCTGCCAGCTGGTCCCCCAGCCAGCCGCCCGGCTCGAACGACATCCCCGTCATGCGTGCCGGCGCGAGCGCCAGGCCGACCAGGGACGCCAGCGACGCGAAGAGCAGCGAGACGCCGACAAGTTTCGTATACGGCGCGTCGATCGGACGACACCAGAAGCGGCACCACCCGAGCACCGCTGCGATGACGGGGAAGAGGTACGCCGCGTAGCCCACCAACTGAAACGAGAGCTCCGAGAGAAACGCCCCGACCCGACCGGCCAGGTTGGTCGCCGGCTGCGTCGTGGCGGAATTGAAGAACCACGCCGGGTCATCGGGATTGTGGGTCGCCAGTGCGATGAGCCACAGGAGGGCCAGCGCGAAGAATACGACGCCGATGAACTCGCTGATCCGGCGAGACAGCGTGGAGGTAGCGTTCACCGATCAGATCTCCATGATGACGGGCAGCACCAGGGGGCGCTGCCCGAGACGCTTCCGGAAGAAACGACGCAGTTCGACGCTGATCTTGTCCTTCATCATCCCGTAGTCGGTGCGCTCTTCCACGCTGGCCGTCTCGAGCAGTTCCAGGATCAGGCGTGACGCGTCCCGAAGCGGGCTGTCGGCTCCCTGCTCGACGGCAAGCCCGCGGGTGATCAGGTCCGGCACCCCTTCAACGGCGCCCGTCTGCTTGTTGATGGCGAGCACGGGCACCACGAGGCCGTCCTCCGCCAGGTGCCGCCGGTCGCGCAGGACCTGGTCGCCGAGGCCGGATTCTGGCCCGTCGATGAGTACCCGACCCGCCGGCACCTTGTCGGCGACCCATCCGCCGCTGCGATCGAAGTGCAGCACGTCGCCGTTCTCCGCGATGATGATGTCGACCTTGCTGGCCAGGTTTCGCGTAAGGCGCTCGCCGACGCGCGCGTGGCGCGACCGCTGGCGGAACGCACCGTGAACGGGGACGAAGCATCGGGGCCGCACGAGCGACAGCAGGAGCTTCAGTTCCTCCTCGCTCCCGTGGCCCGACACGTGCACGTGCTTGATGCCTTCGTGAATGATCTCGGCGCCGCGCCGCGCGATGTGATTGACCACGCGATCGATGGACCGTTCGTTGCCGGGAATCTCGCGCGACGAGAACACCACGACGTCGTCCGGCGTCAACGCCACGTGGCGATGATCGTCGATCGCAATGCGCGACAACGCCGACATCGGTTCGCCCTGGCTCCCGGTGACGAGGCAGACGACGGAACCGGGGGGGTGGTTCTTGATCTCGGAGTCGCGAATCGCCAGGCCGGCGGGGATCTTCAGGTAGCCAAGCCGCTGCGCGACCTGGGAGGTCTCGACCATCCCGCGGCCCACGAACGCCACCTTCCGGTTGAACTGCGCCGCCAGATTCACCAGGATTTGCAGCCGGTACACGCTGGTCGCAAACGACGTCACGACGAGCTTGCCGCGCGTGCTGGCGAAGATCTCCTCGAACGCCTCGACCACGTCCGTCTCGGACCCGGTAAAGCCGGGCCGCTCGATGTTCGTGCTGTCCGAGAAGAGCGCGAGCACGCCCTGCGCCCCGAGTTCCGCAAACCGGTGGAAGTCGAAGTGCTCGCCGTCGAGCGGGGTCTGATCGACCTTGAAGTCACCCGTGTGGATGATGACGCCCACGGGCGTGTGGATCGCCAGCGCGAAACAGTCCGGCGTGCTGTGAGTGACACGGAGAAACTCAACGGTCAGCTGGCCAATCGCGATCTTGTCGCGCGGATGCACCGCGACGAGACGGTCCGCCGCGTCGATCCCGTGCTCGGCGAGCTTCGATTCGAGCATGGCCAGCGTCAGCGGCGATCCGTAGATGGGCCCGTCGAAGCTCCGCAGCACGTGCGGGACCGCGCCGACATGGTCTTCGTGGCCGTGCGTCAGAATGATGGCGCGGTGCTTGGCTGCGCGCTGCTGGAGGTACGTGAAGTCCGGGATGATGAGGTCGACGCCCAGGAGTTCCGGCTCGGGGAACATCGAACCGGCATCGATGCTGATGGTGGTGTCCTCCCACGAGACCGCCATCATGTTCAGGCCGAACTCGCCGAGCCCACCCAGGGGCACGACTTCGAGAAGGGGCTGTCGATCGATGAAAACCGCCTGCTGGTCGGACATCGAGGCCCTCATCTCCACGACGCGAACCCCGCTCGTGGCGCAAACCGCTGATGGGTGAGTACCCCAGCTTCTCTGACAGCCGCTGACACGTGATCCGGCGACACCGGCGGGGGCTGCGTCTGGACGCACCACGCCCCGCCCACGGCCTGCGTGGGGCGCAGGCCGCTGGCATCGGCCCGATCGGCACCTGGCAGACCGCTGGGACAGCCTGGATTTCAGGTGTGATCTCGACCGTGATGACAGGCGAACTATACCACAGAAGACGGAGGCTGGACACGCGCGAACGTGTCCGCAAGCCTAGCCAGGTCCGCTAGATGCAGCGTCTCGGCTCGGCAGCCAGGGTCGATGGAAGCGGCCGCCAGCATCGCGTCGCCGTCGAGGCCGCACGAGGCCGCAAGGGGCCGCAGGCAGTTGGCCACCGTCTTGCGCCGATGAGCGAAGAGCGATCGAACCAGGACCTCGAATCGGTGGCGGTCACCGATGGCGACGGGTGGCGGGCGGAACACCAGGCGGATGACCGACGACCACACTTCCGGAGCCGGACGAAACGCGCCGGGAGGCAGCGACAGGAGGCGCTCGACGTCGGCGTCTATCTGGACCATGACCGACAGCACGCCGTAGGCCTTCGAACCGGGAGGCGACGCGACGCGGTCTGCAACTTCGCGCTGCAGCATGACGGTGGCGTCGACGATCCGGCCGGTTTCCCGGCTGAGCGCGAGCAGCTTGAAGAGGATCGGGGACGACACGTTGTAGGGGAGGTTGCCGACGACGCGGATTCGATGGGCCGAGGCCGGCGGGAGCAGATCCGCAGCGCCCAACTCGAGGAAGTCCGCCTCGACAATCCGGACGTTCGCGGGCATCCGGCCGCGCAGGCCCGCCGCGAGGTCCCTATCGATTTCAACGGCCGTGACGCTGGCAACCCGCTCGGCCAGCCCCTGGGTCAGCGCTCCGCGGCCCGGACCGATCTCGACGACGCGATCCTCGGGACCCAGGGCTGCCGCATCCAGCAGTCGCGACGCCCACGCCGGCTCGAGGAAGTGCTGTCCGAATCGCCGCCGGGCTCTCACGCCGAACCCTCCGG
>JAPKZP010000682.1 GCA_026393735.1 Acidobacteriota bacterium | reverse complement strand
TTGATGTCCGAGATGCTTGTCTGGACCGAGACCCAGTTGAGCCCCCCGTCGATGCTCCTGTACAAGCCGCCGCCGTGGGTACCGGCGTAGACGGTCTGCGAGTTCATGGGACTGGCCGCCATGACAGCCACCGCGCCGCCGTAGGGCCCGCTGCTCCGCCAGACGTTCGACGGCGGCTGGGCAGCAGCTGCCGGGCAGAGCATGGCGAGGACCAGCGACAGCGCGCAGGCCGACACGAGCTTTCTGAACATGGTGTCACCGCCCTCAGGGGAGCAGAATCCGGAAACTTGCAGGCTGGCGTCCGCCGCGCGGGATGGTGCGGAACTGTTCGGGTACATGGGGAACGCGCCCCAGGGACACGACGGGCATATCAGATCAATGTATGCAAGTCAAGTTCCATGCAGGATCGTGCCGCGGGCATGTGAGGCCAGCAGCTCTGCCAGCCGACCGACACGCGTCCGGCGCGTGGTCAAGCCGCTCCGGAGGTTTCCGCGGCCGACCCAACCGGTGATACGATGCGCCTCATCACCTGGACGCGGAGAGACCCGACCCATGAAGCGCAACTACCACTGTCCGAAGTGCTACGGGATCCTCAATCCCAACGTGAAGATCATCCTGAAGACGGAATGCAGCGGCCGCACCGCGCTGCTCCTGTTCAGCCCGCAGCCCGGCAATTACGGGGTCATCGCGCCGGAGTCGTTCCACCTGAAGAAGGGCGATGAAGTCCGCTTCTCATGCCCCATCTGCGCCCGCGACCTGACATCGAAGCGCGATCACTCGATGGCCGAGATCACCTTCTCCACACCTGGCGGCCACAGCGGGCGCGTGGTGTTCTCGCGCATCTACGGGCACGAGGAAACCTACTTCGTCACGACGGAAGAAGTCCGCAGCTTCGGCAAGCACGCCGACCGGGACGGATTGAACTTCTGGGGAGTCGGCCCGCGGGACTAGTCGCCGGGCGTTCCGTCGGCCAACTGCCGCGCGCAACGCGTCGCGCGGCAGCCGGCCCGTTGTGAGATGCTGCCGCCAGCCTACTGCGGCCACCCCGCCTGCGGCAGGCCGGGGGTGACGCGCAGCGCGTTCTGGTAGTAGAGCTTCTTCAGCACGCCGTCCGGCAGGTCCATCCCGTACAGCTTCCAGAACGCGTGATAGTCGCGGTAGTAGTCGAAGTACTCATCCGTCGTCTCGAACACCCGCCAGTAGTACGGGAACTCGGTCGGCGCGTAGGAGTCCTTCCCGTACAAGATGCGATCCTGGTACTTGATGAAGAACTCGCGCGCGGCGCGCGGCTGCCGGCCGAAGTCGTAGAGCACCGCCGAGACGTCGTAGAACACGTTGGGCGCCGCATCGAACTGCTTCGCGGTCCTTGAAGAGCGCAAGTTCGAGCCATCGCTCGTTCTTGTTGTCCAGCGGCGAGAAAAACTCCTGCGGCTCGGCGATGTGGATGAGCACGGGGATGTTGAGCCGGGCGCACAAGTCCCAGATCGGCTTCAGCACGGGATCGTCCACCTTGAGGCGCGTCCCGTCGGCCTTCTTGTCCGAGAAGCCGAGATGCTTCGCGATCTTGAGGCCGATCGCCCCGTTCTTCACGGCCTGCTCGAGATCGGCCACGGCCTTTTCCGCCCAGCCTGGGCCGCCGGCGCCGTTCCAGTTCACGTTGGCGAACACACGGAAGCGGTCCGGGTACGGACTGCTGCGGATGTAGTCCACCGTCGTCTTGATCCGGGCCGGATCGGTGCCGCCGCTCAGGTTGTTCAGCACGCGCAGGTTCAGCGCGTCCATCTCCTTGATCAGGCGCTCGATCGTGTCGGGCGTCGGGCCGGTGTGGCTGTGGATGTCGATGACCGGGTACTTCGCTTTAGGGACCAGGTGCGGGGCCGTCACCAGCGTTGTGCGGGGCTTGTAGTCCAGAATGCTCGGCGCCGGAAACTCGGGCGCCTGGCAGCGCCCCGGCCGGGTCTCCGTGGTGCCCGCCGGGCACTGGCCGGGCGGATACTGCTGGCCCTGCCCAGAGCCCGCACCGCGCTGA
>JAPKZP010000375.1 GCA_026393735.1 Acidobacteriota bacterium | reverse complement strand
TTGACCCGCATCCCGCCGATCACGTTCTCGCGCTCGACGAGCGCGACCCGCTTCCCGGCGCGGGCGGCCTGGATCGCGGCGCGCTCGCCGCCGGGACCACCGCCAAGGACGACGACATCAAAGCTGATCACGGGTGCTCCCTCACAGGACGGATTGTCGAACAGGCCGGACGCGTATGGCTACTGCGTCAGGGAGCTCAACACGTCATCGAACGTGGCAAACGGGAACTCCCCCGCGATGTTCTGCGACCCGATGATGAAGGTCGGCGTGCCGCTGACGCCATACTGCTGCTGACCGGCGGTCCTCATGTTCGTGAGGCCGTTCCGCAAGTCAGCGAGCGCGAGACACGCGTCGACCTCCGCGCCGGTCATCCCCGCCGTCGCGACGATGGCCTTGATTGCACTGGTCGGGTTCGCGCTGCCTGCCCACGTCGCCTGCGTCTGGTACAACTGGTCCAGCACCGTGAAGTAGCGATCGCCGGAGCAGCGGGCCACCATGGCCGCCGCGAGCGCCGTGGTGTCCAGCGGGAAGTCGCGGTAGATGAACCTCACCTTGCCGGTGTCGATATAGGCGGTCCTGATCTGCGGCAGGGTTGCGGCGTGGAACGACGCGCAGTGCGGACAGCCCAGGGACGAATACTCGATCATGGTCACCGCGGCGGAGGCGCTCCCCAGCACCTTGTCGGCGAGCATGGAATCAACCGACGGAAGCTGGACCGTCGCACTGGGCCCGACTCCGGCGGAGCCTGTCGAGTTCCCTCCACAGGCCGCCGCGACGGCGGCCAGCGCGATCGCGAGCAGGCGAGTCAAGGCGAGCCGGTTGTTCCGTATCATCGCGCCATCCCTGGGGCGTCTCATTCTACCATCGTCAAATCGCGCCCTCTCCCGGGGCATGCGGTCGCGGTGTCGCTGGCGAAGTACGTGCGGCCGTCGGACCAGGTGACCGGGCTGCACGTGGCAGCCGGCAACGACTTCGTCGAGACGGTAGACGTTCTGCTGAAGAACGGCGCGGTCGTCGATGGTGACGGCCGCACGGCGCTTGACCTCGCGGCCACCAATGGACATGGCGACGCCCCCGCCCGGTTTCAGGAAGCGCTCGAACACGGCCGGGTGGTGGCCGGGAACGACACGACGGCCGCGTTCCGGGTGTGCGAAGGCGGCGACGACTGAGATCTCACCGAGCCACGCGACTGACGCCACGCGTGACCTCGTCCTCTGAAAGCCCCAGGCCCATCGAGTCGAGCCCGCGCAGGAAGGTTTCCATCTCGCGCTGCGCCGCTTCGCGTGTGCCGTGACCGTCGGTCACGTGATAGCGGTAGAGGGCCATGCCCAACTGGTCCACCGCCGCGCGGAACGTACGCAGCCCTTCTGCGGCATCGGGCGCGTTCTTCATGATGGCGGCCGTGTAGGCCTCGTTCGCCTGCGTCGCCTGGGCCTTCAGCTGCGCGATGGTCTCTTGCGTAACCGACGGGCTGGTCTCGGGGGGAGCGGTGTTGACCATCGGGCCGGGAACGATCGGGCGGTCAACCCCTCGCGGGCTGTCGCCGGCGGTCATCGCTGGCGGTGTCCCCTCGCCACGTGCTGGGTTGAAGCCGCGTCGTGCGGCAAAGACGATGACGAGCAACACGACGGCACCGATAGCCACGGCTGGAAGAACAAGCCTGCCGGACCGGGCGATCGAGGCGGCGGTCGGCGGGACAAGTGCTGCCGGGACGTGCGGGCAGGGTTTGGATGTTGTGGGGGCCGGCGCGAGACGTTCGGGCGCCGCCTGCACTTCGGCAGCCGGAGACGGTTCACCCACGGGCTGCCCGCAGCCCTCGCAGAAGCGAGCCCCTGCGGCGAGTTCAGCGCCGCAGTTCTCACAAAAGCGGTGCTCAGCCATGGTGTCGGGCCAACTGTAGGAGTTTCCTGCGGAACCGTCAACGTCCCCCGCACAGCGAGGGCGCGTGGTGTAGACTGTCCGCACGCGTGAGCCAGCCGTCTGAGGGGTGATGCTGACGGCAGACAACGCGTGCAGCGGGAACCGCTGCGCAACCGCCGACCCCTTGCGGAGGAGGCGACATGAGCGCCAGCCCACGTGGGTGTGCGCACTGCGGAACGCCACTCGGACCGACCGCCCGCTTCTGTCTGTCGTGCGGGACGGCGGTCACCGATGGCGCTGCGGCGGGCACGAGCCGCGGTCCCGCCGCCGGTGCTCCCGCCGAACGCCGCGCCGCCGTTCCTGGCGCGACGCCCGCCGCCGCGCCCGCGCTCTGGAAGACCGTCGTGGTCATGATGGTCAACCCCGGGGCGATCATCAACCGCCATCTCGATCAAATCGCCTGGCCGGTCGCCTTTGCCGTCTCGGGCCTCGCCTTTACTATATTCATGCTCCAGGCCGGGCTCGACATGCAGCGCGAGGGCACGGGACCAGGCCTCTCGATCGTCAACGTGGCGCTGCGCGGGCTGTTGCTCGGCACCGTCGGCGTCGGCATGCTCGGCGCACTGGCATGGACGCTCGCGCGCCCGTTCGGGGGCACGCGTACGCTTCCGTGGACGATGCGCGCGTTCGCCCTCGGATACAGCCCCACACTCGTGTACGCGGTGTGCGGGCTCGCGTTCAACCTGCTCCTCGGCTGGAACACGGCGGTCGCCTTCGGCGTGACCGGGCTGCTCTGGTCGATCGGTCCGATGTTCGCGACCCTTCGGGAAACGACCGAAGGGCGGACGGGTGTCAGCGTTGTGCTCTCCAGCATCTGCGGCGTGGTCATGCTCGTCGGCTGGGCCGTGATCGGCCTCGGAGGGTAATCCCATGACGAACCAGACACCCGCGCCGCCTGGCCCGTACGACACGATGCTTGGCCTCGCGGCGTTCGCCGTCCTCGGGGCGCTGGCGGGACGCGCGCTCGGCCGCGAACTCACGGGCGTCCTGGTCGGCTGCGTTGCGGCGCTCGCCGTGCTCACCATCGGCGCGTGGCTGCTGCGGATCCTGCTGGCGGCGGTGAACCGCGAGGTGCGGGTGCAGCATGGCGGGGCGGCAATCGGCGGCGCCGTTTGGCGCGGCTTTTTGATGATCGTGCCGTTCGCGGTGCTGGCAGCCGTAGCCGATCTCGTGCTGGACTGGAACGCGGTGCAGGCGTTCACCGCCACGGCCATCATGACGTCGTGCGGCGCCGCGGGCGTCGAACTGACGCGCCTCGGCGGGAAGGCCCTCGTCAACGGTCTTCTGTCGACCCTCGTCGGGATGGCGATCTTCGGCGGATGGATGGTGCTCGTCGCGCTGCTCGGAAGCGCCTGACGCCGCCGGTTGAATGCGCGCGGCAGGCCGTGGGAGACGATCATGAAGACCACCAGTGAGAGCGGCGTCACGGCCGCGGTCGGCAAGGAGGCGGGACCGTACCGGTTCCAGGTGGCCAAGGCGGACCTTGGGCCGCTCTTCGTCGATACGCTTCGCCTCTCTTGCCATCCCTTCTCGCCGCTGGCCGAACGCTTGAGCAGCTACGTGCCCGGTTCCGGGCGCGCGACTGGCGGACTTGCCGAACTGGCGGGCGACGCGTCGGTTTGCGACGCGGCCGGAATCGTCGCGCGGCCGGCGATCCGGATGATGAACCGGACCGGCGGGGGCGCCCTGGAGGTGAGCTGGTTTGCCGCCTGTCACGGTGCAGCGAGCGGCGACGATCGCATCGTGGTAGTCACGCCGTCGTTCGAAGAAGCGCTGCTCTTCGAAATCTTCGACACGCCGGCCGCCTTCAGCGCGCACTGGGCGGCGCTGGTCGGAAGCCGCGTCGAGGAGGACGCGCCGAACTACATCGGGGCGCCGCTCCCGCTCGAGTCATGGGTCTACGTGCTTCACGCGATCGATGCCTTCCGCCGGACGGCCTTCACGAGCCAGCTCGACTACGTTCCCATGCGCCAGCCGTTCATCAGGCCGGCGGAGTTCGTGACATCGATGACGCAGTCGCTGCAGAGCGGCGATCTGCGCTGGCTCCTGCCCGCCTTCCTGGCGCTTACGCCGAATCTCGACGTCTCGGGCTTCAACCCGCGCGACGAGCACCTCGAGGCACTCGCCACGTACGATTTCCTGCTGACGGGGAAGCACCCTGACTCGGGGGAACCGGTGCTGGTGTTCGGGGACGCCGGCCGGGCGATGGGCGTGGAGTTCTACCGGACCTGGATGATGTCGGTAGGCTTCGAGTTGTCGGTCCCGGTGCAGGCCGGCCTGCACGTCGTGCATCGGGGCTTTCTGGCGCCGACCGCCTTCGCCAACCATCTGATGCTGATCGACGCCGCGGCCGGCAGGCAGAACGTCGTCACGCACGAGGCGCTCACGCATCGCGCGCTGCGCCAGTCGCTCGACCAGATGATGCGGCGCGCCGTCGCCTGGCATACGGCCGAGGCGACGCGACCGGCAGCAACACCGGCGGCCGGCGTCACGTTCTGTCCGGGTTGCGGTGCCGGCGTCCGGGCCGGCGCGAAGTTCTGTGGCGCCTGCGGAAAGCGGGTGGGGTGAGCGGCGTTCGCAGGGGATGACCATGTCTCACCGCATGTCATCGGCGGCCATCGTGACGCTGCTTGTGCTGCTCGGAGCGGTTCCGGCGAGCTTTGCGCAGCGCCCCCCGATCACGACGCCCGACGGCCGCGTCATCGGCACGACACCGGGCCAGAAGGTCGTGGTTGGCGACCAGGATGCATCGCCCGTGCAGGGAGTGCTCAGGGACACGGAGTCGCGTGAGTTTCGCGCGCTCAAGTACCTGCGCCAGCTTCAGCCCCTGACGCAGTCCTCGCGAGGCACCGGGCGCGGTGTCAGCGCGCTGAACGCTTCCCACCGGGTCTTGCAGGACGGCCTGGAGCGAGCCTTCTTCGGGGTGGCCATCTACGGGCCGGGGAAGATGCACTGCGACCTGTGGGGGGTGGCGAACCCTACTCCGGGCCCGAGGGAGAAGCGCGCCTCCGGCACGACGCCATGGGGTCTGCCTGTCAACCGGGACTTCGTTCAGGATTTCCTCGCCGATATGGAGAACGAGAGGGACAAGGAGTTGCCTGCCCCTCACGAGGATGCCACCTACATCAAGTGGGCGATCAAGTACCCCGTGTATTGCGTTGAAATCCGCCAGAAATGGGAATCGATCGTCAGCCAGGACAACGCCGAGCGACGGTTCTGGCAGTTCGCTGAGGCCGTGCATCGCGGGATGGTCGAACAGGGCCTGACCGGCGGCGAGGCCGGTCCGTCCGTCTCCTCTTCTCCCGTCGTGGCCACGATCACGATCCCGGCCGTCCGCCCCGGCGACGATCTCTCCCCTTCTGTGACGTTCCAGCACGCCGACGGAACAGGCGCGCAAGCGGTCAAGCAGATCGTGTGGCTCATCAATGGGCAGTTCACCCACTCGGTGAAGTGGGACGGCCGTGAAACCATCGTCGAGCTTCAGGCCACCGTCGACGAGCAGGCCGTCGTCAAGCAGGTGGTCGTGCCCGCGTGGAAGCCGGACTCGACGCCGGCGCCAGTGCAGGTGGACGCAACAGGCAAGCCCGCCGGCGAGACCGCAGAACCGGGAGCGACGGCCGCCCCGTCCAGCGCCAGCGGCACGGGCGATCGAGGCGCAGCGCCCAAGGGCCCCGTCCCCGGCCTGGGGAACGTGAAGTCCCTTCCTGGACCGGCGACGACGACGCAAGGCATTGTGGGAATCCTACTGCCGGTGGGTATCGGCCTGATCGGCACGATCCTGAGCGGCGTGCTGGGCGGCGTCATGGGCGGGCCGAGCAGCGCGTCTCCTCCCGCGGCGCCGAAACCGCCAGCCCCGGCCGGGCCGCAGCCCGCCGTACCGCCGCCGGGACCGCCGACGCCTGTCAAAGGCGCGCCACCTCCCGGCCCGCCTTCGCCGGGGAAGCCGGCGCCGGCCGGGCCGCAGCCGCCCGCGCCCGACCCGAAGCAGCTCACGAGGCCGACTCAGGCGCAGGCCGCAGCGGCTCAGGCCGCCGGCGCGAAGTCCCAGAAGGCGGCCGACGACGCGGCCAGCACGGGCGGGCTCATCTGGGGCACGCTTTCAAACATCGGCGGTGATTTCCTCGACGTCGGGAGCAAGGTCGTCGGGGGTGTCAAAGCCGCCAAGGACGCGATCCTCAACACCGAAAAAGACATGCGCCAGGCGGTCCGCGACATCCGCAAGGACCCGCAGATTCTCGCCGACACCATCTCGGGCACGGCCGACACCATCACGACTGGGGTCAAGGACGCGGTGAACACGGCGGTGGCCGTCGGCGAGAAGGTCGTCAAGACGGCGACCGAGGTCGTCAACAACCCCGGCATCGCCGTGGACTGGGCCAAGAAGACAGCGGGCGATGCGTACGACGCCATGGGCGCGGCGGCGAAGACCGTGCGTGACGCGCTGAGCGATCCGCAGAAGGTCTGGGGGGCGATCAAGACGATCACCGGCATCGAGAACTTCGGCAACGCCCTCGACCCCAACCGTTCACTCACCGACCGCATCGTCCAGGTCGGCCTCGGCGTGACGAGCCTCTACGGCACCATCACGATGACCCAGGCCATCGGCGCAAGGATCAAGCAAGGCGCATCGACAGTCATCGGCAAGGTGATCGGAGCCGAGGGTGCGGCCGCAGGCGCGGCCGGGAGCGACGTGGTATCCGGAGGCAAGGCGGTGGCGGGCGAGGTGTCGGCTGGTAAGGGTGCAGTGAGGCCGCCGGCGGGTTCCGGGTCCGCAGCCGGCATCGAAGGGGCGGCCGACGAGCTCGCCTCGAAGGCAGCGAAAGCTGCCCCGCCCGTCGAACCGCCGCCCCAGGCGCCCACTCCCGCTTCGTCGGGCAAGGACCTCGTGGACGACGTCCTCAAGAAGCCTCCGGGGTCGCGCATGCCGCCCCACCTGACCGTCGACGTCCCTCCCGATGCGACCGTGCTCTGGAACGGCGAGGAAGGCATGCGGGCGGCGAACGCGAGCGGCCGCATCCCGGTGAACCGGACCCCCGGGGGCCGGTGGGCGGAAGACCTCACCAAGGGCATGGAATGGGACGATGCACGGCCGATCTGGTCCGAGGTTTCGTCGCACTACGCGCGGAACGCCAAGGGCCACGTCGTGCTCTATCTCGAGAATGGCTTCAAACCGGGCACCATCTTCTCACAGACCGAGTTGGGCATCCTGCTGAAGAACCCGAACGTGACAAACATCACGACGTACGTCATGGAAAACGGGCAGTGGGTCGAGAAGAAGCTGTTCTTGCCGAAGTAGGGAGCGTGAGGTGTCCAAGGCACTCGATCGGTTCCTCGTGAGTTTCAGCAGCCGTGACCAGGCATGGTTCGACGGTTACGATCTCGACGCGCTGGCGGCCATCGACGTGGCAGAGCGCGCACAGGTGGAACACCTGCTCGTCGCCAGGCTTGCCGAGCGCGATGCCCGGGCGGCACGCGCGCTCGTCGCGTTCGGTTCCCCCGCGGCCCTCGACGCGCTGCGTCGCAGTCTCCCCGGCTCGGGCGGCGAACTGCGGGTCGAAGTGGCGACCGCGCTCGCGACGCTGACCGGCTTCGATGCCTCCCACGCCATCATCGAGGTGCTGGCCGATCGCGAGCCGTTCCACCGGATCGCCGCCGCGCTCGCCCTGCGCGCCTGCCCGTCGTCCAAGACGTTCGCGGCGCTGTTGCAGACCGCGGCGCACGATCCCCATCGCGACGTGCGGACGATGGCGGCGACGTCGCTGTTGCTTGCGGCGGGCGTGCTGGAGTCGCCGCTCGACATCAGCCAGCGCGAACTGATGATGCGGCTGGACGCCGACGACCCGGCGGTGGTGAGCGCCGCCGCCGTCGAACTGGCGGCGCTCGTGAAGAGCCGGCTGTCGTAG